>NZ_JBHILR010000093.1:0-513 GCF_042193415.1 Bartonella sp. TT121SHDZB
TTTGTAACAGCAGGACGTGAATTGGGTCATTTGCACGTGAATTATGAAACTGTAGAACCTTATCCAGTCACATTTAAGAAGGGTAATCCAAAAGTTACCGAGATCTCTAATCCCGAAAAATTCTATTATGTAACTGAAATGAAATTCGCTGGAAATAATAAGGAAAAGGATAAATCGACTGTTTTTTATAATAGCAATATCATCATGACAGATATCCCTCTTGAAGCTTATGAGTATATCGTCAATGGCAAGCCTGCTCTTGAATGGGTTATGGAACGTCAATGTGTTAAGACAGATAAAAAGAGTGGTATTGTGAATGATGCCAATCGTTATGCTGTTGAAACCGTTGGTAACCCTGCCTACCCTCTAGAATTATTTCAGCGGGTTATTACAGTAAGTTTAGAGACAATGAAAATCGTTAAGAACCTACCAAAATTAGAAATTAGAGAAACTGAATAGACTTGGCTTGCTAAACTCACAAGGGGTATAGAGTCTTATAACCATAATCTATAC
>NZ_JBHILR010000094.1:0-512 GCF_042193415.1 Bartonella sp. TT121SHDZB
AGTCGTTTCACAAAGACCGTAATATAGCTTTAAAAGCACATAAATATAAAAGAAGCAATTAATAGGCATAAGATATTTATCAATACACAACGTATTTAAAAAATAAGAAAAAATATCAAAAAAGATAAAATATTATTTGACAATAAATACGTATTTTGTTATATAAATAATCAAGTGATTAGAAAACACTTTGAAACGACAAGCGGGTAGATTACGAACAATCTTTCCAACGCTTTTAAAAATTGGCTATCTTTTATACTTTTGTTAGTATATGAGGATTTTGTCGGGTGTGTTTACACCATACAATACTCTTTATGAGAAAAGTGTAAGCAGCGGACTTGTCGCCGTGTTTTCTAGCACCCGATGCCTCTATAGGCTGTTAATAGAAAATTTAATTACGACAAGGCTTTAAATATGACAAATATATCAAAAATTACCCCCGTTAATAAGAAAAAAATATCCAAAAAATATGAATTTACTAGTGAAATGGATTGCGTAGCTGGTCATTTCTT
>NZ_JBHILR010000038.1:0-1510 GCF_042193415.1 Bartonella sp. TT121SHDZB
GATGCGAGAACGGCATTAATCTCATCCGCGCGCCTTTTGGCAGTGTCACTAAAGATTTTAGGCGTTGCTGTCATATAGAGACGTTTTTTACCACGAATGATGCTATTATCATGAACCTTGATAAATTCGGATTCATTGTCTTCAGTTCCCAATGAAGCCCCAGTGGTACGGTGTGCTTCATCACAAATGATTAGATCAAATTCGGGTAAACCATGCTCTTTTTGTGCATCCGAAATCACTTGGATAGAATGGTAAGTTGAAAAGACCACGGTCATTGCATCTGCGAGGTTTTCACAAGCTTCTTTAGCAAGGGCTTGAGCATCCGTGGTAGCAGGGAGAACAAGATCTGATGTTTCCATACCAATAATATCATCTTGGTTTTTACGGCGCTTGCCTACTTTCGTATCAGAACACACGGCAAAGGAACGCAATGGGACTTGTGCATCGGCTGTCCATTCACGGATTGTTTGCGAGACTAAAGCAAGAGAAGGCACCAGAAACAAAACACGCTTGCCTTTTCCTGCTATGTGTTCTGCTATCTTCAAACTGGTAAAAGTTTTACCCGTCCCACATGCCATAATCAGCTTGCCACGGTCTGCTTCTTGTAAACCTTCACAGACTTTCTTGATGGCTTCTTCTTGATGGGGACGAGGCTCTTTTGTTGATTTCAGAAGAACTTCTTGTTTTGTTGCAAATATTTGCCAATCTATCCGACTGTTTTCCATATGACGAAGGTCAATGCGATAAACGGGTATCGCTTGTCCTTTAATCATGGCATTCACATTGTCACTTAATTCCACTTCCGTACTATCAACGAGAAGACGATATTTAAAGATATCTTTTCCAGATGCCGCGATAAAACTATCAATATCCTTTTTACTGATCTGATGGTCTGCTTGATAAAACTTACATTGAATAGCGACATAACCCTCTTGATTGCGAAGCTTAGCAATCAGATCAATACCGATATCATTTTTATTCCAATCTTCACGCTCTTTAGCCCATTCATAATAGGTTTCTACCTTTTCGTAGCGCCCATAATGAAGAGGGTCTTTCGTCAAATAAGCTATGACAAGGTTTTCAAACCATGTTCCTAATTCACGAAGTGATTTAGCTTGTTGACGATAATATTCCAACAGAGAGCGTAAAGTGACATGTTCATTATCAGACTTAATAGATTGAAGCATAAAGAATAGACTCCATAACAATATATTCTATTGATTAATTCTCTTCAAAAGAATCGAAATGAAGTTAATTAAATCCATTTTGAATGAATAGTATGAAAAATGCGGAAAATGCTAAAAAGCGGATAATTTTTTTTCAAAAAGTCTTTTTAAAGCTTGTTTATCCATAGCCCATGAGAGATATCAGATCAGCAAAATAGTGAAATTTGCTGTTTGTTTCATGGTCAATCAAGACAAATTCACTATGGGCTTTAAAATATCAGAATGAGTATTTTGATGAGTTTTATGAGACATTTTATAGAGAGGTTTTGAAGGTTTCTCAAACC
>NZ_JBHILR010000095.1:0-501 GCF_042193415.1 Bartonella sp. TT121SHDZB
TATGTGCAAAAAATATGAATTAACCAGTGAAATCAAAAAAATCAAACATGCTCTTACTCGAAATATTATAAATCTTTATCGCATTAAAGCTTTAAAAGATTTTGATGATGTTAAGACGGGGGATTTAGGGGGCTTTATTGAAAAGGAAGCTAATCTATCCCATGATGGCAATTGCTGGGTGTATGATAAAGCTTGTGTCTATGGCTATGCCCGTGTTTATGACAATGCAAAAATACGCCATTTTTCGCAAGTTTGTGGGCAAGTCTATGGGAATTGTGAAATCTATGGCAAGGCTTTCATCTCTCAATACGCAAAAATTTATGACCATGCTTGTGTCTATGGCAATGCTCATGTTTATGGCAATGTTTATGGGTATGCTCATGTGAGTGGTGCTGCCCGCGTTCTTGCTGATGCTCATATTTATGATTATGCTCATGTTTCTTATGATGCTACGGTTTTTAGTTATGCAAGGGTCTATGGTCGTGCCATTGTTGCTGGCTC
>NZ_JBHILR010000039.1:0-1443 GCF_042193415.1 Bartonella sp. TT121SHDZB
GATAGGACCAAGATTAATGGCTGTTATAGAGCCCTTACCAAAATGGATCTGAAACTTGATCTTAAAGATGACCCCAAGCCCATGCGTAGAGCTTTAGCTTTTTGCAAAGATATTGAGACTTCTAAACGCATATGCAAGAGATTCAAAAAAGAAAAAGTGCAAGAATCTTTGCGCGCTCTTCATAAGAACTATAAAGATACTCCTCCTCTTAACTGTACCCTTGCCCATATTGATGGAACCTTTAGTGCTAAAGAGCGTACAAAACAACTTGAATGGTTAAAGGAAGATGCGGGGGAAAATACCTGCCGTGTACTTACCAATGTACGCTGTCTTTCTGAAGGTGTTGATGTTCCTGCTCTTGATGCTGTTCTATTTTTACACCCGCGTAAAAGTCAAATTGAGATTATTCAAGCGATAGGACGCGTCATGCGTCGAGCAGAGGGTAAAAAAAGAGGCTATATCATTCTACCCATTGGGATACCCGCTGACATTCCGCCGGAAATAGCCTTAGAAAACAACCAAAAGTATAATGTCATCTGGCAAGTTCTCAATGCTTTACGTGCCCATGATGACAATTTTAATAAAATAATTCACCATATGCACAAAAAACAAGATGTAAGCGATGCTCTTGAAATCGTTGCTGCTTCTCAAGAACTTGCGTTAGAAGATACGACTACAGTTATTGATGATTTACCTATACGCTCAAAATTAGAGTATTCAGGACTTAATATTGGGTTAGCAACTTACGAATCCTCTCACACATGTGAAGAACAAGGAGAACTCCCCCTTTTTTCTAAAAGTAAAGATGTCATTAGAACTGCTATTGTTAATAGATTTTACGACCCTAGCTATTGGAAAAAATGGGCAATAAATGTTGGTGATCTTGCTCAAACTCATATCACACGCTTAACTGAGGTTTTGACGAAATCAGAAACTGAAACACGGCAGGTGTTTAATGATTTTATGACCGAATTGCGTAACAATTTAAACACAACTATCTCCGAACAAAATGCAATTGAAATGCTTGCGCAACATCTTGTGACGCGTCCAGTCTTTAATGCTTTATTTGAAGGGCATCAGTTTGTTCAAGAGAATCCCGTCTCTTGTGCTTTACAACGTGTACTCAATGTCCTTGATAAAGTTGCCCCTAAAGAAGAATCTCAAGATCTCAAAAATATTTCTAAGAGTGTACAATTTTACACGCGTGGAATTACCACTCTTGAAGCACAACAAAGTTTAATTGTAGAGCTTTACAATGAATTTTTCCGTTATGCTTTTCCACGTACAGTAGAAAAATTAGGCATTGTTTACACCCCCATTGAGGTTGTTGATTTTATCATTCATTCTGTTGATGATGTGTTGCGTCATGAGTTCGGAACAAGCTTGGGTTCACGAGGTGTCTCCATTCTTGACCCTTTCACTGGAACAGGGACCTTTATCACA
>NZ_JBHILR010000007.1:0-45645 GCF_042193415.1 Bartonella sp. TT121SHDZB
GTCAATTTCAGTGAAAAGTTGCGTGAAGATAGTGAAGTTCATGGCATTCCTCGTTAACGAATCTTCAATTTTTTATTTTTCCTGTTGAAATTTTTCAGGATGGATTAAATTCTATAAACCCTTTCAATCTATGGAAGAGAGCTAAATATTATGCACTAACTTTCGCGTTTACGAGCAATAAGGAAAAACAAGATACAAAATGTTGGTCATAAAACATTTTATCTAATAAACCTTATGGTAGGCATTTTTGTATTTTTACTGTTCAAAATTCTTGCGTTGTGCTTGTCTTTTTGCTGTTTGATAAGTGATTGTTCAGAGTTGCGTAAATGTGCGACCATATATAATTTTGTTGTCTCGTTTTGAATCATTGCTAGCGTTCCAATAATGTGTGATTGCAATTCAGCAATACCTTTTAAATCTTTTGTTTTTTCGATTTCATTTAATAGTTTTTCAATTTGTGTAAAACGATTTTTTGTTTCTTGAAAAGTTTGCAAACTTACAGCTTTATCCACGAGGGATGCATATTCAATACGTTTAGCGATAGCATCACGAGATTCTCGGAAAGATGTAAGAATTTCTTCTTCTTTTAAGATATTTGCAAGTGATGCGGATATAGTTGAAGTTAAATAAGTATTTTTATTGTAGAGTGTCTCTGGATCCTTGAGAAAAAAACTGGTATTATCTGTTTGCTCCGTTTTGAGTTTTTTAGTGTTAAATTTTTGGACTCCCGTTATAGACTCGTGTATCCTTTTTGTTTTCTCAAATTGTTTTTTTAATATATCGAGAACTGGAGTAATAGGTTGCACTTTCTTTTGTTTTGGAGTTTTTTTAGACTCTGGGGTGCTTGAAGATGTTTCCCAAGACCAAGAATTTGCAATTTCTTCTGCCAAAGTTGCTGTTCCAAGGCCAAAACTCCAAGCCATTGCTAAATTTTGTGTTCCTAAAGTTACGGCTATTGCTATTGAAATGACTTGCTTCTTCATGTTTCCCTCCTGTCATTTTTTACGTGCTGTAAGAAAATAGGTAACCATATTGCTGGATCATCACCAACTTCCATGATAATTCTTTCAGCTAACTCTGCGTTATCAGGTGTGCCTGATAACACCAAAAGCTCGTCGCTAAAGTCATGTTCGATGGTTTTTCCGTCGCTTGTTATATGGAATTTACCGAGATTCAACTCTGCAAGTGCAGATTGGTTGCCCTGCTTAATGAGAAATTGGCGACTGAATTCACCAAGTCCTTTAATGAGTTCAAATTCGGTATCTGTTAGTTTAAAGCCTTTTGTATAATCTTCATAGTTTGCTTTGGGGTTGGCTAGAAAAATGTAAGTCGCACACTGTTGAATGAGTGTTTTGGCAATATTACTTTCCAAGGCATCACTAGGCTCTTGTGTTGCGTAAACAAAAATACCATTTTGTTTACGGATAGTCTTTTGTTTATTTTTTGCCAAATCCTCAAAGTATGGGTCTTGCAACGGTTTCCAAAACTCATCAAAGATATACATAAATCGCTGTCCGCTAATCATGCCTTCTGTGCGGTAAAGCAAATACATCATCACTGGAGTGCGAGTTTCCAGATTATCTAAGAATTCTGTAATATCAAAGCCGTAAATTTGATGTGTTGAGAGATCAAGAGCATCATGGGGATTATCAAATAACCATCCATAATCACGACCTTCACACCATTTTAGTAAGCGAGCGTGAACAGATGGGGAAGCATTATAATCACTTAAACGTGGATTTGGTAAGAATTGCACCAGAAAAGACAAACGACGCAGCGATGGGTCAATATTACTGCTCATAACAGACATGACAGCTTGGTCAATTTCTTCTTCGTCGTGATGCGTGACTTCACCACCAGCTTCTGCCAACTTTTTAACAAATTGTTTTAGAAAAATTAGATTATCTTGTGTGGGAGGAAGTTGGAATGGATTAAAGCCACTTGATCTACCTGGCTTGAATGTTAGGTATTTTCCACCCATTGCTCTAATGGCAATTTCCATGCCACGATCTTTATCAAAAACAACAGTTGTTGGCTTAAATTTTTGCGCTTGTGCTAACAAAAAGCCGAGCAGCACAGTTTTACCAGATCCAGATTGTCCGATAAGTGCGGTATTACCGAGTAATCGCTTATCAGTTGAATCCTCTTCAAGTCTGGAGGCATGAAAATTGAAATAAAGCGGCGTTTTACTGGTTGTTTTAAGAATTGTGACGGCTGGTCCCCATGGGTTACCTGTGGGTTTTCCTGACATAAAATTATGAAAAGATGAAAATGATAAAAAGTTCAGTGACGTAATTGGGGCGGGGCGGGGCCTCCATTTCCAATTGCCAGGAAGTTGTGCCCAATAGCCAGCCTCGATGGCTAAATCTACAGGTTTGGGCAATACTGCAACGTCTAACAATGCTGCACTTGCTTTGGCCATATAGTCGCGGACTTGTTGAATTGTATCACCATATATGGTCAATGTGCAGTGATGTTCCCCCATGACAAAATGCCCACTGATAAGCTGATTTAGCGCTTCATCAATTTGTTTAATTTGGCTCGTTGCTACATCTCGTGCATCAATAAGATTACGCTGATGTCGTTGTAAATAATCTTTAGCAGCATGTCGGGAGAGCACCGAAAAGCTCTGAGTCAATACGAACTCGAAGTCACTTTCCAGTAAAACATTCAGTTGTCCTGGTTTGGTTGTTGCGTCGTATTCTTTAATTTCTAGCATTCCAAATCGACGCAGTCCACTGGTTGTTCGCAGTTCACCAAGAGCACCCCATTTTGAGAAAAAAGGTCGATTGATAGACATATAGTCAGCGAAACGGTCATGGCAAATTGGCATGGGACGATATTCACCATTGACAAGCATTCCAAGGAATTCAAGTGCGGAAGAATAAGCATGTCCATTTTTTTCATAAGTACCAAGAATTTCCGCACCATAACGTTTTAACGATTGGCCTAAAGTACGATTGACGTCATTGAGCTCTTTGATACATGAATCTTGTCGCATCTTTTTTTGGTCAAGCGTTTCGCGTTCATGTTGAGAAAAGAACGACATAATTTTATCTGCTATCGGTTGAAAAACGACAGTCAGATACAGATCATTGACCATTAAATTATAACCAATAAAACTCTGCCGATATTTTTCATCCAACTGATAGCAAAACATTTGATCAAATGTTGAATCAGGATATTCATAAACACGGCGGCGCACAATATGCGTCCAAAATGATAAATTGGCAGATGCAATACCACGTAGAGTATTATTAAGCTCTTTTGTCCACTGAAAAATATCTTCTTCTGAGGCACTTTGATGCGAACGCCCATCAATTTTCCAAACTGACAGATATTCCGCATTCTTTGTAGAGATAATCGTATCTGTAATATGATGTGAATAGGGCAGGAACAGGCTTACAGGTGTCTCTGATGCGAGACGTTTGCTGCTTTCAACAGCTGTCATTCTTATCTCCTTTTACTATAATTAGAGGGACTATAACTTGATGCGCCCCAAAAGCCTTTGTTACGATTGCGAAATTTAGTATCGATCCATAACCACCAGATACGAAATGCTTTATCATCGTTTTTAGTAATTTGCACCATAATGAACCATAATGGTGGCGCTATAATCCACAAAAAGATATTTATTGTCATAGCAACAACAGCTACCCCCATAACCATAACAATAAAAGGCATCATGGGAACACCCCACATTGTTGGAACGCGTGTTGCTCCCTTGAATAAGGGGAATGATTTTTTTTCTTGTGATTTCATGGGGTGCTCTCGTTACTGGATGTAAAATAACATATGGCTAATATAGAAGGCTGCACCAGCAATGATGACACTGAATGCCCATCGTATAAATGTAGCTCTTGCGATGATGCGAAGTATATAAATAAGCAAAAGAAATAAAAGAATGATGGCAGCAGCGATAGGAACAACCATACTTAACCCATATTGCACACCTATTAAAACATCTAAGCTCTTTGAGCCCGTTTGAGCATATACAGATTGAGTCATTAAACATGCAATTGAAGTGATAACAATAGTATTAATATTGTTGCATGTTTTTGCTTGAAGAATATTTGATTGTTTCATATCTTTTATTCCTATTTTTACTAATAGTCATTATAAAGAACATTTCCTTTTTTGCAATATGTTGGAATTATTGTTGGTTCAAACTTACAATTGATGAATATGTTAAAAACATTATGTATTATACTTTGTGCATAGTTATGTTCATTAACCGTTTAATAACAACTGAGCAAGCTGGGTTGCTGAGCCGGCAATGATAACACCGATTGCCCACCGTATAAATGTCTCCTTTTCGATGTAGCGCCCTGCATAGCCAATTGCTAGACATAAAAGTATAACGGTAGCAGCAACAGGAATAATCTTACCAGTAAGATCATCTTTCAGAGTCTCTAAAGCTTTTTTAGCAGTATCTAGTTTTTGTGCATACACAGGGTGCATTATAAAAAAAGTGCTTATAACTGTAGAAATTACAGTGATTCCGTTTTTGGTTTTTGAGTAAAGATTACTTATTTGTTTCATATTTTTTACCTTATTTCAGCTAAGGGTGTTATGAGCACATTTAATTTTCCAATATGTATTATACTTTGTGCATAGTTATGTTCATTAACCGTTGAGTAATAACGTAGCGAGCTGGGTTGCTGAGCCGGCAATGATAACACCGATTGCCCACCGTATAAATGTCTCCTTTTCGATGTAGCGCCCTGCATAACCAATTGCTAGACATAAAAGTATAACGGCAGCAGCAACAGGAATAATCTTATCAGTAAGATCACCTTTCAGAGTGTCTAAAGCTTTTTTAGCCTTTTCTAGGTTTGCATACACAGGGTGCGTTATAAAAAAGGCACTTATAGCCGCAAAAAGCGTGGTAATTTTGTTATTATTTTTTGATTGGAGACTAATTAATTTTTGCATGTTCTTCTCTTATTAATAGCTTTAATCATATTTCATATATTCAATCTAAACGAAACTATCATTGGCTTATTTACAATTGATAAATAACTTTACCTTTTATAAAAACATTTTGTGTTATATGTTGTCATAGTTAAACTTAACCGGCTGCACCTGTGAATAAAAGCCTAGCAAGCTGGGTTGCTGAGCCAGCAATGATAACACCGATTGCCCACCGTATAAATGTATCTTTTTCGATGTAGCGCCCTGCATAGCCAATTGCTAAGCACAAAAGTATGACAGCAGCAGCAACAGGAATAATGTGTGTAATGAGATCATTCTGTAAAGTTTCTAGCGCTGTTTTAGCTTTTTCTAGAGTTTTTTGGGCATACACAGGGTTACTCATAACGAATACAGCTATAAATGCAGAAATCGCGATAATTTTTTTATTATTTTTCTGAAAGTTAATTAATCTTTTCATGTTATTCTGTCTCATTAAATTGTAGTTGGCATAAATACCCTTTTGCGTGACAAAAAAATTTATTGCACAATAAAAATACTGAAATCTAAGTTTTTCCTTTTATGAAAGAAACATTTCATGATTGAAATAATAAAGCGACAAGCTCACTTGCTGAACCAGCGATGATGACACCGATTGCCCACCGTATAAATGTATCTTTTTCGATGTAGCGCCCTGCATAGCCGATCGCTAAGCATAAAAGTATGACGGCAGCAGCGATAGGAATAATTCCAATCAACTGTGTCTTGAAAGTATTTAAAGCCTTTTGAGCAGGATCTAAATTTTGTGCCTGAGCACACATGGGATGTGCTAGAAAAAAAGCAGTCATTATTGTAGCAATTGAGATACTTTTATTAGCTGCTATTTGAAAGATATTTGATTGTTTCATGTTTTTTATCCCAATTTAGATTACAGTTGGTATGAATGTCTATTTTTCTATATAATTTTATTGATATGCATAAAACCTTTGAAATTTAGCTTCCTTTTTGAATAAAAAGTACTTTATCATTTTGTGAATAACATATGCGCAAGCTCACCTGCTGAGCCAGCGATGATAACACCGATTGCCCACCGTATAAATGTATCCTTTTCGATGTAGCGCCCTGCATAGCCAATTGCTAAGCACAAAAGTATGACGGCAGCAGCAGCAGGAATAATTCCAATCAATTCTGTTTTGAACTTATCTAAAGCATTTTTTGCATTTTCTAAACCTTTTGCTTGGGCATATACGGGCTGTGTTATAAAAAACACAGTTAAAACTGCAGAGATTTGAGCCGTTTTATTACGAATTATTGTTTGAAGAATATTTAATTGTTTCATGTTTTTTATCCTGATTAAGACTAAAATTTCCACAAATAACACCTCTTTCATGAAGAAATTTAAAGAGATATTTCGGATCTGCCCAAGTTCTTAGTTTTCCTCTTTGTGTAAGAAGCGTATATTTATTTGGTTCTCCGGTGATCGGATCATCGGCAACAAACGTAAAATACCACTCCCTTTCCGAGCGCATCACAATTGTAATTTCTCGTGCTGCTTTTTGATTAAATGCTCTATCAACGCTATTCTGTTCTATCATTTTCATTTTTTTGCCCTCAATTAGAAAAGATTTTGTCCAATCTTACTAATTAGAGCTTTAATATTTTTTTATCTACCTTTCATTGTAGTATCCTATCAAAATTTTAGTTTCAATTTTTGATAACATCAATATCACTCTAGTTGCTCTCTTAACGAAGAAGAATTCTCCGTTGTAAAAGCATCATGGGCGCTACTTGTTTTATGTGTAAATGCATCTTCTAGTTCTTCTTTGGAAAGAGGAAGAGAGTCTGTATTAGTTGTTTGTTCTTGTTCTTTTTCGTGAACTTCTATAGATTCTTGTGACATTTCATCATCTGCAAGTAGAGCCATTTTTACTTCAAAAAATGAAGAAATTTTTTGCATATAAGGATTATCTAAATTTTCCACATTGTAGAAATTTAGCACGGACTGCAATGTATCCTTTTTATAGTTGTATACGGATGTTATTCGTTCATAGCGGTAGGTTAAAGCGGTTTGTTCAGCTTTAATATTTTTACAGAAATCAAAAGTGCCAAACCATTTCATATCTTCAACATTAACTTGTTTCAAGTTTACATCAAAATTATGTCTACTTTGTTTAAACTGTTCACTTGTTGCAATTGTTTCTCTAAGCGAAGATGATTGACGCAATAATTTATCATTATCACCTGTTATATAGACATTGTTCCGCGATTCTCGTCCGATGAGAGCTAAAAGTGCTGTGAGCGGTGTATTGGATATGTATGCAGTAGCAAATATTGTGAAATCTGGAACAATCATCAGCAATACACCTTATTATGAAGAATTTTATTGGTACGAATGCCAATTCTGCGTGGTGCTTTTTGTCGCTGTCTTTTGATTTTATAAATTTGCAGAACGAGATTGTTTAGCTTAAAATATTCTTTATGATTATTTGCCTGTTTTTTTCTAAGAGGATTTCTAATGTATGCCAATGTACAACCAACGAGATCAGTGTGAGGGATCAAACAGGGCACATTACGCCAACCAGTATTATCAGATTTACGGAAAAAAACGCTGTTTTTAAGTAAGAATGGTTTTTGAAATTCTATTGAAGATGCTTGTTTTATAAAATTTTTTAGTTGCAAAAACCTTTTCAAAAAACATTTATATGAAGTAAAAAGCCGTTGTATGTAAGGGTTTCTCTTATTGTTATAATAAACTACACCATCATTATATCGAGAGGGCTTGTTCTTTGTTGCATATTGCCATAGTTTATAGAGTGGCGATTTATATTTACCTTTGACTGCTGATTCATGAGGGGCAGAGAGGTGTGATGTTGTTTGCGCACTGCACTTACCAGTTCCAGCGACTGAACTGAAAAAGAGCTCAGTAGTGATGACTGATATACAAACAAGTAGCTCTTTGTAGTCCAAAGCACATCTCCGTCAAAGTGATATATTATCGTAATTTTAATTTCGATAACAAATGGACAGAAATCGTCTATAATTATGTTTAAAATATGGCAAGGAACAATTCTTTTTTGCAAGGGGAGTAATTAAGGTGAATGATCTCAAAAATATGAATTTTGATGAACTACAAGAGATGCGTGCACAAATCGATGTGGAATTGAAAAAACGGCAAGCAAAGGAAAAGCAAAATGCGCGACGAAAAATTCTTGAAATTGCTAATGCTCATGGAATTGATATCGCTGATCTTGTGAACAAAGAGCGTCATTATAGAAATCCCAATAACCAATGGGAATTATGGAATGGGCGTGGACGTAGACCTAAGTGGATTAAAGAGTGGTTGGAGAATGGATATACACTTGATGAACTAGAAGTAACATAAAACATAGGCGATATTTACAAGATAAGGGAATACCAGGAAATATAAAGGTAAACAATATGCTCTTTTTGGTCATTTGATATATAAAGGTAATGAACGGATATAAAGTATTGAGTGAGCATATAAAATGATAGGAAGTATGAACAAATGTCTTTAAATGCAAAAGGTATTGTTGTAATAAGCTGGCATCATCATTATGTTTACCAGTTCAAAATATTGTAATTGCTCTTGGCATTTGAGAAGGGGAATTTTATCTCTTTTTTATTTTATAATTTTACTGACGTTGCCTTTTTAGTTTATGCGAAGTAAATAATTTTATTGATTCTTTAAAAAAATTGAAATGAAAAAAATTTATTGGGTAAGGATTCTAACCCAATATGTAAAATGAGAATTTTATAAATTAATATGTTGATAAATTAACATCCTTATATTTTTGAAATATTGTTTTGTAGAATAAAAACCTTATGTTTCTAATGGGTTTTGTTTTGGCTTTTTTCTGTAAGATTATATATGTGAGGTATTCATTTTAATTTGTCGTTCGTATAGTTAATTATGAGTAAATGTGTAGAAAATGGAAATTTTCTATGGCTAGTATGGGATTTAATAGAATTTTATGACATATTTCTAAGTGTTTGTAATTAAAATTCATTGATGTGCATGTATGAATAGTGCATTGAAAATAAAATGGTTGAGTAATTTTTACTTCTGTCTGTTTTTTATGGTGTGAGATAGAGGGTAATATGCACGTTTACAATTATGTGTGATGATTTATGTGTGGTGGTATAGAGTATGGAAACCTTTGTTGTATATCAGAGTTTTTTTAATCGTGGCATTTTCATATAAATTAAAGGACTTGTCGTAAAATATTCTTTTCCATCCGTAATCTGCTGAAGCAACATCGATTATAGTCAATACACGACGGATGAAGTACTAAACATATTGCATCGCGAACCTAAAAAACTCTTTATTTAATAGCAAAAAATTTAATAGCAAAAATGTTTTTTTAACTTCCTTCTCATCCCAAAAAGTAAAAATTCTCATTCAATCAGGTCTATAAACAGTTTAGGTTTTAGAGGATTCTACTTGGCTTTTATCCCTTATACTTCATTTTACATGAGGCTCGACTTAAATATTTAGCACGCACTTTAAAAATATTTCATATATCAAGCCTTGCATACTTTTATACCACAACGCTTCAAATGATATTATTTCACATTTATCAATTGATTTATAACGATAAATTATCATTTTTTAACGTGAATCATAACGCCGAATACAGTAAGATTTTTCATCATATATTCTTTCATATTGAATCAATTCAAATCATTTGCGTGCATGCGTTACAAACGAGGTGGACGTGTGGATAAATTATATAAGATAAGAAATAAAATATCTCTTATGCATCGTCTCAAGTGCTAAGGAGCTATCGCAACATTGAGAGTTGGCATGAAAGTTGGTAAAATGTGTGGTGATATCGGCTTTTCCCGCGTAGTAGGGTAAACACCTCTTTTTATAAGATATTATAAAAAAACGATTATAAAGATTTTTCAAAAGCGTTCTTCTTCGGCAGGAACTAAAATTTCTCGTTTCCCTGCATGATTTGCTGGACTAATGATTCCTTCTTCTTCCATCTTCTCAATTAATGTTGCAGCACGGTTATAACCAATGCCTAAACGACGTTGAATATAAGAAATCGAAGCTTTACGGTCACGAAGCACAATAGCAACAGCTTGACTATAGGGATCATCTTCTGAAGGAGAAGACAAAGAAACATCAGCACCATCCTCTTCAACTTCTTGCGTAATTGTTTCTAAATAATCAGGTCGCGCTTGCGCTTTAAGATGCGCAACAACTTGCTCCACTTCATCATCCGCAACAAAAGGTCCATGCACACGCTGAATACGTCCTCCTCCCATCATGAAGAGCATATCTCCTTGCCCTAATAATTGTTCGGCACCCTGTTCGCCTAGAATTGTTCGGCTATCGATTTTTGAACTCACAGAAAAAGAAATGCGTGTAGGAAAATTGGCTTTGATCGTCCCAGTAATAACATCAACGGAAGGACGCTGTGTTGCCATAATCACATGGATACCGGCGGCGCGCGCCATTTGTGCTAAGCGTTGAACCGCACCTTCAATATCTTTACCAGCGACCATCATTAAATCAGCCATTTCGTCAATAATGACCACAATATATGGCATAGGATTAAAATCAAGGGTTTCCGTTTCATAAAGAGGCTCACCAGTATTATGATCAAAGCCCACTTGAATTGTACGCACCATTGTCTCTCCTTGGCCTTCTGACTCCTTGAGACGTGCATTAAATCCATCGATATTACGAACGCCAAGTTTTGACATTTTACTATAGCGCTCTTCCATTTCACGAACAGCCCACTTTAAAGCAATCACAGCTTTTTTAGGATCTGTCACTACCGGTGTTAATAAATGAGGAATACCATCATAAACTGAAAGCTCAAGCATTTTCGGATCCACCATAATGAGACGACATTGTTCAGGTGTCATCCGATAAAGCAGTGATAAAATCATTGTGTTGATAGCAACAGACTTTCCTGATCCTGTTGTACCAGCAACCAAAAGATGGGGCATTTTTGCTAAATCCGCAATAACAGCTTCTCCCCCAATCGTCTTGCCCAAAGCAAGCCCTAATTTTGCTTTGCTTTCAATAAACTCCTGTGCTTGCACAATTTCTCTTAAATAAACCATCTCACGCTTTGCATTGGGCAATTCTATTCCAATCACATTGCGCCCTGGAACCACAGCAACACGAGCAGAAATTGCACGCATCGAGCGCGCAATATCATCTGCTAGACTGATGATACGAGAAGACTTAATGCCAGCAGCCGGTTCGAATTCATATAAAGTAACTACCGGTCCAGGACAAGCATCTATAATTTTCCCTTTGACTCCAAAATCTAATAAAACCCCTTCGAGTTCCTGAGAATTTGCTTTTAAAGAAGCAGGAGAAAGTTTTGTATCCCTAACAGATGGTGGTGGAACCGAAAGATAATCTAAAAGTGGAAGAACAAAACCACCATTTGAAGAAGCTGTTAAAAACTTTCGATTTTTAACAGGAGAAACATGTATTTTATTTTGATTTTCCTCACACTTTTCTTTTTCGCTCAAAAAAGTTGGTTCAATACGATCAAATGATTTTCCTTGTTTTTTACTCTGAGAACGCCTTTTGAAACAGAAAAGGCGAAAAAAACGCGCTTGTAAAAAATAGAAAAGGTGTAAAATAGCGCCAAAAGTTGTGGCAAAAAAACTGTGCTGCACATGATCATCCTCTACAGCATGTTCTGTATCTTCTTTCTCCTCAAAGATTGGATCAATGATTTCGTTTTTGAAAATGCTTTTTTCTTTTCTTTTCTTTGTTTGACGTCGCCATATCACATTGCCAGCAAAAGCAGCGATAACAAAACCTAAAAGAATAAAGACAACGCTGAAGCATATAATGTAAAGTGGAGAAAGAAAAAGAGGAAAGATTGAAGAAATAACACTTAAAGCTTTATCTCCTAAAACTCCTCCCAAGCCCATTGGCAATGGCCAATAGGTAAAAGAAGCAACAGGTGTCATAAGGGAAAAAGAAATTAAAAAACAAATTGTTGATACCACCCACAAAAAAAAGCGCAAAGGCAAATTGTAAATACTCTTTTGTGCTAACAAAAGAAAAGACCAAAATAATGGCGGCAATAAAACAGCAAGACTTGCCAAGCCAAAAAACTGCATAATAAAATCTGAAAAAATTGCTCCCAACCACCCCATAAGGTTTGTAACCTCATTGGTATTTGCATGGGTTAAAGAGGGGTCTGCAACATTCCAAGTTGCCAAAGCAAACACACAAAAAATAATAAAACCCAAAAGCCCAAGCCCAATGAAAACGCCAATTTGGCGTAGAAACATTTCAATAAGCCGCAAACCTTGAGAATTTCGCGTTTCTAATGAATCATAAGGAGAAGAACTTCGGTGCATCCATCAATTCCAAATACAAAACTTTTATATTTAAAGAGTTATAACTTCCTCCCTCTTAAAAAAAAGGACGAAGCTTCAATTTAAGCGTCGATCTATAAACAATCTGGCTTCTTATCTAGCGGGTTCTAGCCTCTAACCACTTCATATTGTTCATATATCACCACCCTAAGGGACAGTACTTTATAAGGCATAAGGCGTGAAAAAAGTCCACCTCTAAATATTTATCACACGATCAACCTCAAAACACCTTATGTGTAAAGTTTTACATGGACTCTATAGCGCCCTCCTAAATAGATGATGTTTTATGCTACATCATGATAATGGCAAAATATTAATACCGTTTTAACCATCACGAATGAGCACAATTTTCTTTATCTATCATACTCACTAAATGTATCCTTTCAAGGACGGTATATTAAAGTACATTTATACAAGTTAAAAATACAACACCTTCTTATTTAATTTTAGTTTTCTTTTTTATCAACCAAGTGTAAAAAGAGTTGAAGAGGGCATTCAAAAAGGGCTTATCCGATAAATCTGTGAATGAGTCATATTAAGTGGAAGGATTCTGAAAAAATAATCTGTCATAAGATTGGCGCCAAAAAGAAACCTCACCTTTGTCAAGTAGGGAGAAAAATGAAAGTTATGAGATTTTAGAGAATTAAAAAAATATTCTTTTTAAAAGAAAGCAAACTGTAAACAATGGAAGAAGCATTGTGTATTCTAATTGCCATAAAGATGTAAAAAACAATAAAAAAATAAAAGTTCATAAAACCAAACAATGTGATCTTCTCATTGCAGGGGGTGCGGCTGTTGGCTTAACACTAGCAATAGCGCTCAAGCAAACAGCCCCTAATCTGAAAATAAAAATCGTTGATGCTGCTCTGCAAGGAGATATTTTGGCTTCCAACATACGAACCGTTGCTCTTGCTGCTGCTTCTATTCGTATGTTAAAACAGTTACAATGTTGGGAACTTATAAAATCCTATGCACAACCCATTCATTCAATGGTCATTACAGATACAGGCACAAATGATCCTGTTAAACACCCTCTTTTAACCTTTGAAGGCGACATTAATCCGGGTGAACCCTTTGCTACTATGGTAGAACATAGAGAACTCATCAACACTCTAAAAAAACGTGTCAAAGATCTCAATATCCCTGTTATTACAAATACGCGTGTCATTGATTTTCATCAAGAAGATCAACATATAACCGTCACTTTAAATAATGAAGAGGTTTGGCAAACAAAATTACTTATTGCAGCCGATGGAACTCACTCGAAACTACGCAAAAAAGCAGGTCTTAAAAATTTTTCTCATCCCTACAAACAAACAGCAATCATCTGCACAGTTGAACATGAAAGACCCCATTATGGTCAAGCAATTCAGCATTTTTTACCTGCAGGTCCTTTCGCTCTTCTCCCTCTCAAAGGCAACAGATCCGCCATTGTGTGGAATGAAGACCATAAAACTGCGCAATATTATCTCAAAGCTGATTCACTTATTTTTGAAACAGAACTCGAAAGACGTATTGGTCATCGATTAGGAAAACTCTCTTGGAATGGTGAACGTCAAGCTTTTGCTTTGCGCCTTTCTTTAACACGTCAATGCATTAAGCCACGTTTTGCCCTCGTTGGTGATGCTGCCCATACCATCCACCCCATTGCAGGACAAGGACTCAATTTAGGATTACGCGATAGTGCTGCTCTCGCTGAAGTGATTATTGAAACAGCACGATTAGGTCTTGATATTGGCTCCCTCACTGCTTTAGAGCGCTATCAAAGCTGGAGACGTTTTGAAATTGTCCGTATGGCTTTAAGCAATGACTGGCTTAATAAACTCTTTTCTAACGATAACCTTTTCTTACGGATGCTTCGCGATACTGGTCTTGGAATCGTCAATCAAGCGCCAAAAATAAAAAAATATTTTATTCAAGAAGCTGCTGGACTCACCCCAAATGCTCCACGTCTTCTACTTGGCTTCCCACTTTAAGAAAAAATCTATACCATTTTACTTTTTACACCCTTTAAACTTCCTCACATACTTCAAAGAACAAAAAAATTCTTCCTGATCCGATCTGTTTACAGACTGGATTCTTGTCGAGAGGGTTTTCCTTGGCTTTTCACTCACGTATTTTACTTAACATTAAAAATCGACAAACAAGCTATACTTTAAGAATATTCACTACGCACTGAAAAAAACATTTAGTGTTTCAAGGAGGTTGCTTTATAGCAACTATGTTGGGATTATCATCTTAACCGGTAAAACTAACCAGAGGGCGATGGGGCAAGATGCTGGACAAATCATCGGCTCTTTTAACCGCAACACTGCAGTAGCCCACTAGGCTGTCGCACCGATAGATACTACATCGCTTGAGAGAGCCGTGCATAATCGCTTAGACATGATCAATAATTTATTGGATGAAGGATTGGGATACTGGGACAAAATACGCGCAATCACAAATGTCAAAGAGCATCCAGTGGGTGAGGTTGAGCATGATGAAAATGGCAATGTCCTCTATTTAACTGATGAAAATGGAGAGTATATAAAAGACAGCGATGGAGAATATATTACTTTGTATCACTTTTTAAAAGCTGAAGAAAAGCAACATTTACAAGCTGGCTCTGATGGCAAGGTGCATGTGTTCCTCCAAGCCGATTCTGCCATATCAAAACTTCTGGTCGCGGGTTATCAGAAGTTTATGGAAAATAACTTTTGGGGTTTGACCAATTCCGACACAAGAAGCAAAAGATTTGGTGTATAGCCATGGTATTACAGGGTTGGAACTTTATGGACATAGCCGTGGTACCATGACATTGGGGAATATGCTGTATTTCTTTCAAACAAGAAGGTGTTCACAGTATAGCCGACAACACGAATATCAATTTCTATGGATCAGCCTTTAATGTTTTAGTTGCATCCGGTCTGTTAGGTTATGTGAGTGATGGCAAACAAACTACCATTGGCTTTGATGGGCATAGATTTGACTTTGTCAGCAGAATTATTGGCGGCAATGGCTATACTTACGAGACAGCACCTGCTGGTAGTAACATGTTTAAAGAAACATGGAATATGTTCTCAGATCCTATAAATCCCCATACTTTTCTTGGAGATGTAGGTTATAAATGTAGATATGGTTCATCTCATCGTGAACAATTTCCTTTAAGTAAATCATGGGGTAAAAAATGAAACACATCGTAAAATTATTAAATGCTGTAACTTTGTTAAGTATAGCTGGATGTTAGTTTAATAAGCCTCCTTCAGGATATTTGACTGCTTGGGAAAAACCAGGAGCAGATTTTACAGAGATAGGAAAAGGCTTGTTAAAATGTGGTATGCCAACCCCTTATGATGTCGATCCAGAAAGCAGCAAGCTCAGTAATAATGCAATAGCAACAATTCATGCTTGTATGGTTCAATCAGGATTCCGCTATAAAGATGAAAGGGGGGGATGGTGTGTAGATCATAAAGCCGAAAACTTACCCATTTGTCGTCCGGGCGCTGTGATCCCGAGGCCCAGTGTCAAGAAGCGCTTAAACAGCCCTTTTTGTAAAAAATATAAAAATGCACCTGAATGCAAACCTTAAGTTTTGCTGTTGGTGATGGTCAACAATCCGCTATCCTTGCTTTTGCTTGGAATGGCGGGATTGTTTCCTCAATCCACCATCTCAATATTGTTCACCGTTGTTTTAATGAAGCGGTGACAGAAAATATCAACAGGCTTGTGAGCTCTGTTTTATTGTAAATAAATCCATTGAAAGAGGGGAAAAATGAAGAAAATCTTAAAACTATTGAGTGGTATAATGCTTTTAAGTATCGCTGGATGTGTTAACCAACCTCCTCCATCAACTTTAGCATTATGGGAAAAACCAGGTGTCGATAAAGCGATGATCCAACAATCTTTATCAAAATGTGGCTGGAAACCGGTTTATGCTTCTTCTAGTGATATGAATTCGTATGCGAGTGAATTTGCCTCAGTTTATGAGTGCATGAAAAAAGCAGGTTTTCGGTATAAATTGCAAGATTCAAAAGGGCTCTATTTTGTACAACCTCTGAAAAGTGACTCGTTTTTAGCTAATTTGATGCTAGCTGGATATCAGCAATTTATGGACAATGACACCTTTGGTGTGACCAACAAAACGAAACAGGAACGCGCTTTACTAACGCATTTTGAGGATGAAAGAAAACGTCAACAAACGACAAAATCTTTACAAAAGCGATCACCAAAGCGTCCTCCCCATCGTTAAAAGCTCGTTGGATAAAATCACGAATGAAGTAGGGGATCGAAAGCCGTTTCCTTCTTTATTCACGCGGAGGGGCACTTTTAATTTGGTGGTTAAGATAGTCGACAATAATGAAAAAATCTTATGATATTTGGGGCTCTCATTTAATATGAATGACGCTAAATTATCATTATAATTAATATGTTATCTCTATTATGCGCTTAGTAAATCAGCAAAAAAGTAGGAATTGGGGGACTTTCAGAACCTCAAAAGCTGATTGATTATTGGAAAATAATACCGTAAGCGGTTGAGAATATAGGAGGGATGTTTCTTTAGCAGATGATCTCTATTGTCAAGCTGTTGCTATTGTGCTTCGTGATCGTAAGGCTTCAACTTCTTATATTCAATGTCGTTTAGGCATTGGTTATAACCGTGCCGCAACATTGATTGAAAGGATGGAAGAAGAAGGCATCATTAGTCCAGAAAATGATATGGGTAAGTGAAAAGTTTTGGAGGCTGTCGAAGAAGAAGACTCTTAAAAATCTTTTGATAGTTTTTTCAAACAATATCTTTATCTTATAAAGAAAGGTATTTATTCATCGTTGATCACTTAAGTTATGAATTATAAAATCAATTAAGTATTGCTTGGGAGCATTTTTTATGAAAACGTCTTTTTTACTGCAAAGAAGAGTCTTTGGGTTGGTGGGAATTATTATCTTTTGGTGTTTAACTTTTCCTGTTTTTTCGCAAGTATCTAATAAAGTGATAAAGGCACAAAATGTTGTGAATCACTTTGCGGCAATCAAAACAATGACAGGTGATTTTATTCAGTTTAGTCCAAAGGGAAAAATGTCTCAGGGGACATTTTATTTAGAACGTCCAGGGAAAATTCGTTTCATTTACAAAAAAATGCCTTTACAAATTATTGCAGATGGCCAATTTGTAGGTATTAACAATCGGGCTTTGAATACTTGGAACTTTTCACAACTTTCGCAAACGCCAATGAAGTTTTTGTTGGATGATAAAATTGATGTATCTTCTGGGCGCTTGTTCGCATTTCGCGAAGATCCAGGGGCTGTAACGATTGTTCTGCGTGATAAAACGATTGGGACAGGGCAAATAAGGATGGTTTTTGATTCTAAAGGCTCTGCTTTGCGGCAGTGGACAATTGTTGACCAACAAAATTTGGAAACTACTGTGCAGATTATGAATGTGCGGACAGACGTTCGGTTCGCTAATGGGATGTTCACACTTCCTTCGAAGAAATGAAGAAAGAATGTTACGTCATTGGGATTAAAACAAATGTTCTTTCGTATTGCGACTTGGAATATTAATTCTATTCGTTTGCGTCTTGCACAAGTTTTTCAGTATTTGGAACTCTTTTCCGCAGATATTTTGTGTCTACAGGAAACAAAATGTCCAGATGCTTTATTTCCAGTGGAGGCTTTTGAAGCAGCGGGTTATAAGCATATCGCATTGAGTGGACAAAAATCTTATAACGGGGTGGCTATTGTTTCTCGTTTGCCTTTTAAAAAGGTAGAAAAGCGTTTTTTTTGCCAAAATCAAGATTGCCGTTATATCTCAGTTATTGTGGAAGCCCATGGGAGAAGTTTGCGGATTCATAATTTTTATGTTCCTGCTGGGGGAGATATTCCTGATGCTGATGTGAATGAAAAATTTCGTCATAAGCTTGATTTTTTAGAAGAAATGTCCTCCATTCGTGCGGATCAAGGCGATGGTCTTTCTTCTCTTTTGGTGGGAGATTTAAATATTGCTCCTTTGGCAGAGGATGTTTGGTCTCATCAGCAATTGTTGAAGGTTGTAAGCCATACTCCCATTGAAACCGAGCGTTTACAGGATTTGTGTTGTCAAGGTGGATGGGTTGATCTGATGCGGTTGCATATTCCTGTTCCTACCAAGCTTTATACATGGTGGAGTTATCGTGCTCGCGATTGGGCCTTTACCGATTATGGGCGGCGGCTTGATCATGTTTGGTCTTCTCAAGATTTAGCTCCTTTTGTTGTAGATCTTTCGACTTTTCGTGATGCGCGCGGATGGGAACGTCCTTCAGATCATATTCCTGTGCAAACTGTATTTGATTTTTCACGTCAAGTTTGAAATAAGAGGTAAATAAAGTATTAATATTAAATAATGATTCTGAAAGAATGCGGAAGACTGGATGTATATCAGAAATCTCAAATGGAGTGCTTCTCGTGGATTATTTTCTAGTGTTTTGTTGTGTTTGCTTTTGTCAGGATGTATGGTTGGTCCTAATTACCAGAAAACATCTTTTCGTGTTCCAGCAGTTTGGGGAGAAAAATCTGCACAGACTGCAGGGCAGCCGGTTGCCCTTGCCGGTTGGTGGCGGCGTTTGAATGATCCTGTTCTAGATGCATTAATGGATTACGCGATTTCTGGAAATAATAATGTCGCTGTTGCCAAAGCTCGGGTACGTGAGGCGCGTGCGGGGTTAGGGCAGGTTGTGGGAACTCTTTTACCAAATGTATCCAATTCAATTTCAGGAACCCGTAGTCGTTCTGGACAGTCTGATGCATTGTTAAACCAGTATAGTAGTGGTTTTGATGCAAGCTGGGAGCTGGATTTTTTTGGTGGGCATAAACGTGCGGTTGAAGCAGCGCGTTATGTCCTTGATGCGGCTGTGGAAGATATGCGCGCTACCATGGTGACATTACTTGGAGATGTGGCAACAAATTATGTGCAAATGCGTGGTTGGCAACAAAAGTTGTTGATTGTGCGGCAAATTGCTGTATCACAACGTAAAACTTATGAACTGATGCGCACTAGATTAAAAGCTGGTGATGTTTCAGAGCTTGATGTTTCAAATGCGCAAGCACAAATGGCAAATACAGAAGCAGATATATCACAGATGGAAGCAAATTTAGCAATGAGCGTTCATCGCCTTTCTGTCTTAACTGGTCGTGTGCCTACGGCATTGAAAGATCTTTTACAAAAAAATGCTAAGCATGCAAAGATTCCACAACCACACTGGCCGATACCAGCAGGAATTCCAGCCGATATTTTGTTAACACGTCCGGATTTACGACGGGCAGAGCGTCAATATGCGCAAGCGACAGCACGGATTGGTCAACGTGAAGCAGATCGTTATCCATCACTTACTTTAACAGGTAATATTTCGACAGCAGCAACGGCAATTGATCAATTATGGAAAAATTCAACGATTGGCTGGTCTTTTGGACCTGGTCTTCGTTTTCCTCTTTTTAATGGAGGTCAGGTCGAGGCTTCTATTGCGGTAGCGCGCGCGCAGCGTGATCAAGCTTTTATTACTTATCGAGCTGCTGTGTTGGAGGCTTTAGAAGATGTAGAAAATGCGCTTGTAAGATTAACGAAGGAACATCAACGCTTAGAAAAGCTAATCGTTGCGAATGAAGCTTCTCTTCATTCCTTAAAACTTTCACGGAGTCTTTTTGAGAATGGAAATACTAGTTTTCTTGAATTGTTAAATGCTGATCGCTCTTATTATTCTGCACAAATGGCGCTTAAAGATAGCCGTGTTTCTTTGGTTACGCAATATATCACGTTGATGAAAGCATTGGGGGGAGGCTGGGATGGCGTTGTTGATGTATCGCGTCCAGAAGTTGTTGATAATGCACCTCGTTCGCGTGCAAAGGTAGGGAAATGAAAAAAAACTTACTCAAAAATTTCATTACAAAACACAAAAAACTTTTCTTCTTTTTAACTGTTATATTTCTCATTTTCTCGTTGTTATGGTTACGTTCTGTTTTTTTTGGAACATCTACTCCAACTTATATAACAGCGGTGGTGAAGCGTGGGGATATTGAGGAAAGTGTTTTAGCTTCAGGTCTTGTACGTCCTTACCGGTTGGTGGCTGTTGGTGCGCGTGCAACAGGGCGTGTGGTGTCAATGCATGTTTCCCCTGGGAGTGTGGTGAAAGAAGGCGATCTCTTGGCAGAAATTGATCCTACAGATCAGGAAAATGATTTAAAAAGAAAAAAAGCAGCATTATCACATTATTATGCGAGTTTGGTAGAACAAGAAGCCTATTTTTTTCTTGCTCAGAAAAATTTAGAACGTCAGAAAAAAATGATCGAAACACGTGCGATTTCACGGGCGAATTTCGATGAAGTTGCGACACAGGTGAAAATACGTGAGGCGCAAATTGAACAACTTCGTCAGCAGATTGTGCAAGCACAAATTGATGTGGAGAGTGCAGAGGTTAATTTAGGTTATACACGCATCACTGCCCCTTTAGCAGGAACAGTTTTGGCAACAGTTGTGGAAGAAGGGCAGAATGTGAATGCGGTTCAGTCGGCGCCAACAATTGTTATTTTGGGTGATTTATCAAAGATGACGATCAAGGCGCAAATCTCAGAAGCTGATGTTCTTAAAGTCCGAGCTGGACAACCACTTTATTTTACAGTTTTAGGTAATTCACAGCGTCGTTATGAAGGCGTTTTAGAAAAAGTAGAGCCGGCTCCTGAAGAAATTCGTGCTGATGTGAGTATTAATCCTGGTATGGTGGGTGGTTCTAGTGCTTTAATATCATCGGCTATCTATTACAATGGAATTTTACATGTTGATAATGCGGACAATTTTTTGCGAACCTATATGACTGCTCAAGTTCATATTATCTTAGGGCGCGCGCAGAATGTCTTGTTGGTTCCAAGTGATGCTTTACGCGATGAGACAAGAGAGCGTAAAGCATGGGTTTCTGTTTTGGTGGGGGAAAATAAAGTGGTTACTAAACAGGTGAGCGTTGGGTTGAATAATAAGGTTATGGCAGAGATTATTTCAGGACTTAACGAGGGTGATGTCGTCATCACCAATTCATCTGATGGAGTGATGCCAGAGTCTTCTAACATGCATAGCGAAGACGAGAGTTAAAGTATGAACACAAATCAAGAAGATGCTGTCTTCGTCTTGGAAAATATTGTGCGAAAATTTCCTGCGGGAGAAACGTTTGTTACCGTTTTGCACAACATTAATCTTACCATTAAACGTGGTGAAATGGTGGCAATTGTAGGTTCTTCTGGTTCAGGTAAATCTACTTTGATGAATATTTTAGGCTGTCTTGATCGTCCAACTTCTGGCCGTTATTGGATCTCTGGTAAAGAAACAGCTTCTCTTTCTGCGGATGAGTTGTCCGCTTTGCGACGTAATCATTTTGGCTTTATTTTTCAGCGCTACCATTTGTTGAATGAATTAACAGCTCTTGGTAATGTTGAAATTCCGGCTATTTATGCGGGATGTGCCGTGGAAGCAAGAAAAAAGCGTGCACAGGATCTTTTAACGCGTTTGGGCATGGGTGATCGGATAAATCATCGTCCAAATCAGCTTTCCGGTGGTCAGCAACAACGTGTTTCTATTGCTCGGGCGCTCATGAATAATGCGGAGGTCATTCTTGCAGATGAACCAACTGGTGCATTGGATAAAAAGAGTGGGCAAGAAGTATTGCATATTTTGGATGAACTTCATCAAGAAGGGCGTACTATTATCATTGTAACCCATGATATGCAGGTGGCTGAAAGAGCAGAGCGTATTATCGAAATCAGTGATGGGGAAATTATTGCCGATAAGCGGTCAAGGGTTGCAAAAACAAAAGTTGGTAAAAAATCTCTTCAGGAACAACAAAATCTAAAAGGCCGACAAAAACTGGGCTTTTTTCGTTCTTTTGTTGAGCGATTCCGTGAGGCGTTTGTGATGGCTCTGTTGGCAATGAATGCACATCGCATGCGGACTTTTCTAACAATGCTTGGAGTGATTATCGGTATTGGGGCGATTATTGCTATGGTAGCTTTAGGGAATGGTACACGAGAGAAAATTCTGGAAAATTTTAAAAGTTTGGGCTCTAATACCTTGACAATCTTTCCTGGGAAAAGTTTTTCTGATCCACAAGCAGAAAAAATAACCAGTTTGGTTGAAGCTGATGCAGAAGCCTTGTCTGGATTACCTTATGTTTCTGGTGTAACACCACAGATTTCAGCAAGCTCGAAAGTGCGTTTTGGTGCAGTTGAAGTCAATGCCGTCATTGCGGGGGTGGGAGAACAATTTTTTCAAACACAGGGGCTCAAGGTTTTCAAAGGACAGTTTTTTGATCAAAAAAGTGTACGTGATCGGGCGGTTGATCTCGTGATCGAGAAAGAAGCATTGTCTATTCTTTTCCCCCATAGCCATGAAAGCCCCCTTGGAAAGGTGGTGCATGTGGGGAATGTTCCTGCGCGTATTATTGGTGTTGTTGATTCGCAAAATAATGGAGGGACTTCAAATACATTGCAGGTTTATTTGCCCTATACAACCTTGCAAACTCGTTTTCTTGGAACAACGCAGGTTCGTGCCATTATGGTTAAAATTGCTGATGAGGTTGATTCACATTTAGCAGAGACTATGGTTCGACGTTTTCTCATTATGCGCCATGGTGAGGAAGATTTTTTCATTAGAAATTCCGAATTTTTCCGTGAACGTGTCATGGAGAGCACGCATATTTTGACACTTTTAGTGTCTTCAATTGCATCAATTTCACTGATTGTAGGGGGGATTGGGGTGATGAATATTATGTTGGTCACAGTTTCTGAACGGATCAATGAAATTGGAGTACGTATGGCTGTTGGTGCACGGCAGAGTGATATTTTACAACAATTTCTCATTGAAGCAATTTTAGTGTGTATGATTGGAGGTGGTTTAGGGATCTTGCTTGGGCTTTCTATCGGTGGCTTATTTCTTCTGTTTAAGGCACCTATCCATTTGGTTTATACACTTGACTCTATCATCCTATCTCTCACTTTTTCGACGATTATTGGGATATGTTTTGGTTTTTCGCCAGCGCGGCAGGCTTCACGGCTTGATCCTGTTGTTGCGCTCTCGCGTGATTAAGCGGTTATTAATTGCGACATGTGTTGTTATATCAATTGAGTGAAGCGTTTGTGAAACAAAGTATGGATGAGAAAAAGTTTGAGAGGTAGAAAGCTTCTCATTTTGAATGATGTATGAATGAAAAGAGCGCTGATTTATTGAAAAAGTCTAAGCTCATACTCAGCAGGTGTGAGATGGAATAAAAGAGCATTATAAAACCATATTGCAGTTAGGCAACCAAAAAAAATAAAGAGAGAAATAATGATCATTGGTATGTGTAATTGGTGTGACAGTTTCGCTCTTAGGTAGGGTCCGAGACTGAAAGATTAATATTTTGCGTATTATAGCGAATACTTTCCGTAGAATGCGATATTTTGTGTGTGAAGTTTCTTCCCTATTATCTATTTCATTTGCAGGTATAGTGCCCATTGCTCCCTTCTCATTTTTAAGATAAATCCTCATATGACAGCACATTTTATTTTGTATTATTACAAAATGCAAAATAAATATTTTTAAAATCATCACACCTTACGTTTATATCCATAGGGATGTAAACATCAGTAAACGTGTCATATGATTTGGGGTTTTAGACCAAGTGAACAAAACGACTTCCTCATGTTATTCAATTAAGCATGAAAAAACTGTCTTAAAATCAAGACATTTAAAGTCTTTTGGGCAGAACGATAGGCATTGACGAAATGGTCTAGACTCGATAATTGAAGATGTTTTTAATAGGGCGGAAAGCATGACGCTACAATCGCTTTTACAGATATATCGTGATAAAGCGCGTACCGAACGAGATAAAGGAACATATTTTGAGCGTTTTGCTCTTGCTTATCTGACATATGATCCTCTTCAGTTTGATCAGTATGAAAGGGTTCAAACCTTTAAAGATTGGGCGCATGAAAATGGTTGGGATGGTCGTGATACCGGTATTGATCTTGTGGCAAAGATTCGTGATGAAGAGGGCTTTGCGGCTATCCAATGTAAATTTTATGATGCAGCTTATCGAATTAAAAAAGCAGATATTGATAGTTTTATTTCGGCATCAGGTAAAGCTCCATTCAAACGGCGTGTGATTATAGACAGTACTGAAAGTGCTTGGAGTGACAACGCTGAAACAATGATACGGGGGCAGGATATTCCTGTTATACGGATTAATCTTTCCGATATGCAACAAAGTCCTATCCGTTGGGAAACTTTTGCAGCCAACGGCAAAGTTGTGTTGGAAGATAAAAAGAAACTGCGTCCCCATCAGCTGGAAGCATTGCATTTTGTGCGTGCGGGGTTTGCTGAAGCAGATCGGGGCAAGCTTATTATGGCTTGTGGTACTGGTAAGACATTTACTAGTCTTAAGATTGCTGAAGATTTGACGGGTGAAGGCAAGTTTGTTCTGTTTCTTGTGCCTTCCTTGGCTTTAATGTCACAGACGGTTCGTGAATGGACAATGGATGCAGAAATTGAATTACGCTCCTTTGCTGTTTGTTCAGATACACAAGTGGGAAAGCGTCGTAAAAATAGTGATGATGTTGCTGAAATTGATGTGTTTGATCTTGCTTTTCCGGCGACAACTGATGCTGCTAAACTGGCAGAACGTGCGAGCGATGGTGTTGCAGATAAGATGACCGTTGTGTTTGCAACCTATCAATCGATACAAGTGGTTTCTGATGCACAGAAAAACTATGGTTTGCCAACATTTGATCTTATCATTTGTGATGAGGCGCATCGTACAACAGGTGCAACGTTGGTGGGAGAGGATGAATCTAATTTTGTTAAGGTGCATTCCAATGATGTTATTTGTGCTAAGAAGCGCCTTTATATGACAGCAACACCACGCATTTTTGGTGATAATGCGAAAAGTCGTGCAAATGAAGCCAATGCAATTCTTGCTTCAATGGATGATGAAAAGTTTTTTGGTAAAACACTTTTTTATCGGGGTTTTTCATGGGCAGTACAAAATAACCTTTTAACGGATTATAAGGTTATTGTCTTAGCAATGGACGAAAAATTAGTCAGTTCCGCTGTTCAGAAGCGCCTTAGTGATAGCAAGTCTGAGCTTGTCCTTGATGATGCAACGAAGATTATTGGCTGTTATAAGGCTTTGACAAAACAAGATATGAAGGCTGATGTTGGTGTTGATCGACACCCCATGCATCGTGCTTTGGCGTTTTGTAAAACTGTTGAAAGTTCTAAACTGGTGCGTGATGAATTTTCTGCGGTTGTTAGAGAATATCTTGAGTATACTCAAGAGAATGCGGAAAACGAGAATTTTTTAAAGTGTGAAGTTGAACATATTGATGGCAAGTTTAAAGCGAAAGATCGTGGTGCATTACTCGATTGGCTGAAAGCTGATAGTGGGGATAATGTTTGTCGCATTTTGTCTAATGCCCGTTGTTTGTCTGAAGGAGTGGATGTTCCGGCTCTTGATGCTATTATGTTTTTAAATCCACGCAAGAGTCAGATTGATGTTGTGCAAGCTGTTGGGCGGGTGATGCGTCGCTCTGAAGGCAAAAAGATGGGGTATATCATTTTGCCAATTGGTATTCCCTCTGGGATTCCAGCGGAACAAGCTTTGAACAACAATGATAAATATCGGGTTATCTGGCAAATTTTAAATGCTTTGCGTGCGCATGATGATCGTTTTGATGCAACGATTAATAAGGCATCCCTCGGGCAAGATATCAGCAATGTGATTGAGATTATTGGGGTGACGCAGAGTACTGAGTTACAGGTTGTTACGGCTGTTGTAGACAATTTTCCTGTTCGCGCACAACCTGCACGAGCGAAAATTGGAACACCGGAGGATGATTTTACTCTTACAGATCAAGTAAACGAGGAGTTTTCTTTTCCGGTGGATGAACTTTCTCGTGCGATTCTGGCAAAGATTGTCAAGAAATGTGGGACACGTGATTATTGGGAAGATTGGGCGAGCAATATTGCTGAGATTGCCAAGAATCATATTACGCGTTTAACAGGCATTCTCGCAGGGCCAAATACTGAGGCGCGTCGAGCTTTTGACAGGTTTGTTGCAGAGCTGTGTGATGACTTAAACAACACGATTACAGAGGCTGATGCGATTGAGATGTTGGCACAACATATCATCACGCGTCCTGTCTTTCAGGTGTTGTTTGAGGGGTATCAGTTCACACGTAAGAATCCTGTATCGCGTGCTATGCAGCGTATGCTTGATGTGCTTGATGAGGCGAATCTTGATAAGGAATCCAAAGATCTTGAGAAATTTTATGCAAGTGTAAAATTACGAGCCAGTGGCATTACGGATCTAAAAGCAAAGCAGAGGTTGATTGTAGAGCTTTATGATAAGTTTTTTCGTTACGCTTTTCCACGCACAGTAGAAAAACTAGGCATTGTTTATACTCCCGTTGAGGTTGTGGACTTTATTATCCGTTCTGTTGATGATGTTTTACAAGAAGAATTTGGGCAAACGCTTGGCTCATTGGGTGTGCATATCATGGATCCCTTTACAGGAACGGGGACTTTTATCACACGGCTTTTACAATTGGGGCTGATTACACCAGAAGAAATGAAGCACAAATTTTGTCATGAAATTCATGCCAATGAAATTGTGCTGTTAGCTTATTATATTGCAGCTATTAATATTGAGACAACATATCATAGTCTTATGGGGGGAGATTATGTTCCGTTCGAGGGAATTTGTCTAACGGATACATTTCAGCTTTATGAACAAGATAAAGACCTGATCAGTGATTTACTGGTGGATAACAGCACTCGTCGCTCACACCAGAAGGAACTGGATATTCGTGTTATTGTTGGCAACCCTCCTTATTCTTCTGGACAAAAAAGTGAAAACGACAATGCGAAAAATATTGCCTATCCTAAATTGGATCGTCGCATTCGTAAAACTTATGCGGCTCAATCTAAAGCAAACAATGTTAATGGACTTTATGACAGTTATATTCGTGCTATTCGGTGGGCTAGTGATCGTATAAAAGACTGTGGTGTTATTGGCTTTGTAACAAATGCAGGTTTTATTAATGGATGTTCTATGAGTGGTTTACGAAAAGAATTGTGTGAGGAATTTTCCAGCATTTATATTTTCAATTTACGGGGTGATATTCGCAAAAATATGATGAGCAAAGGACGTGCTCAAGAAGGGCAAAATGTTTTTGAAAGTGGAAGCATGACAGGAATTGCTGTGACACTGTTTATTAAAAATCCTAATGCCACGAAGCATTGTAAAATTTATTATCATGATATTGGTGATAATCTCACAACAAAAGAAAAGCTACGCAAACTTCAGCGATTGAGCAGTGTTGACGGTATAAAACGTGAATATGGTTGGCAGATGATTACACCCGATGAGCATGGCGATTGGCTGGATCAACGCAATAATGATTTTGAAAAGTTTCTGGCTTTGGGTGACAAGAAAGGCAGTGATAAAAAGCTCTTTGAAACGTTTTCTCGTGGCATACAAACTAGTCGTGATGCGTGGGCATATCATTTCAGCTATGAAAACCTAACAAAAAATATGAATAATATGATTGCTTTTTATAACAGTGAAGTAGAGCGTTTTAATGTTGCGCATCTACATTCTAACCGCAAGATGCGTGCAAATGCTGTGAACGATTTTGTCAATACAGATGCTGAAAGGATTAGTTGGAGTAGTAGTCTTAAAGAAGAATTAATAAGGGGAAAGGCTTTTAAATTTAAAGATACGTATATTACTCAGAGCCTTTATCGTCCTTTTACACAACAATGGCTTTATTATAATCGTGTTTTTAATGAGAGAGTATACCAAATGCCACGTATCTTTCCTTTAGAAAAGGCGGCTGAAAATAAGGTGATACAAGTTACGGGAGTTGGAGCAAGCAGTGGATTTTCTGTTCTGATGAGTAGGGGCTTGCCTAGCTTGGATGCAATGGAGAAAGGCCAATGTTTTCCACGGTATGTTTATGAAGATGTTGCGTCCTTAAGAGCTAAAAAAGGGAATCAGGTTCATTTGTTTGCAAATTTTGCAGAGGAAAGCAAAGTAGCTGGTTTGCAGCAGCGCGATGCACTCACGGATGAAGGGTTGTCCTATTTTAGAGCAGCATATCCTGGTGAAATGATAACAAAGGATGATTTGTTTTATTATGTTTATGGGATTTTTCATTCTGAAGATTATCGTGCACGTTATGCGCATAATCTGTCTAAAGAATTGCCACGTATTCCAACAGTTAAAAAGGTAGAGGATTTTTGGGCTTTTGTAACAGCGGGGCGAAAGCTTGGTGATTTGCATATGAATTATGAAGAGGTGGAGCCATATCCCGTTACCTATAAACAAGGTGATCCACGCACTTGGGTGATTGCTGATGAGGTGCGTTTTTACCGTGTTGAAGCAATGAAATTTGCTGGTAAGCGCGGTGCTACTGACAAAACTACCGTGATTTATAATGCGCATATCACGATGCAGAATATTCCTCTTGAGGCTTATGAGTATGTAGTGAGTGGCAAGCCTGCTCTTGAGTGGGTTATGGAACGGCAAGTTGTTAAAACGGATAAAGCGAGCGGTCTTGTTAATGATGCCAATCGCTATGCTGTTGAAACGGTGGGTAATCCAGCTTACCCTCTGGAATTGTTTCAACGGGTTGTTACTGTAAGCTTGGAAACAATGAAAATTGTGCGCAATCTTCCAAAATTGGAAGTGAGAGAAACTGAAAATGTTAAGTTATTCATTGTGCGGTAAAACTGCGTCTTTGAGATGTGGTGGTACAACATAAGCGTTTAGAGCGGTAATATTAAGGCTTGTGTAAAGCTTTTCACACGAGATGTTTTTAGAGTATGTGGTGAATGTTCTTAAAGTATGGCTCGTTTGTCGATCCTTATGTGAGTGACCATAGTATAAATGGGGAAGCCAAGTGAAACCCGCTAGACAAAAAGCTGGATTGTTTGGTTATTGTTTACAGATCGTTGGAAGTGATGCTGTCCTTTGAGAAAAAAGTCGGCAGTATCATTAAGCATTGAAAAGATTGATAACAAAAACAATCCTGTACGGATTGTTTTTTTAATAAAAGAACAAGAGAGTGAAATAAGGAAGCGAGATCAAAACTGTGCAAAGCCTTTAAATTCTGCTATACGGCATTTTTTTACTCAATAGAAAGAAAAGCTAAATTGGCGGTGCTATTGACTAAGTTTTGCAACAATCTTTAAAAGATCTTGAATAGGCGTAACTTTGATAAGCACCTTTTTTGCTCTTTAAAGAGAGCCTTTCATAAAGAATAGAACGCGATACAAATATACATGTGTTGCACATTCACGTGCTTGTTTTAAAGAGATATCTCTTGGTGCGTCCAAAGCCCATTTCATGATGCTGAAGCGTGTATGATTGTAAAGAGCCTTCGTTGAGAGGAAGATTCCTAGACTGCTAATATTATACCATTGGGATATCATCTATAAATCGGGAACGCCGAGATAAGTTTGGGATGTGAGAGATGTTTTTTAAGCGTGTGAATGTGCAAGTGTATTGAGGCATTCTGCTTTACCTTAAGGGCGGTTTTTCTATCACCTTATGGAAGAAACCTGTGTGGAAGTGAAAAGAGAGAACGCTATGAAGCGGTCAGAAGGTGGTAAGGTTTTTAAAAAGTCAGAAGGATAAAGATTAGAATGCTGTTCTGATATAGACTTGGAGCGTTTTAATATATTGGAATATGAGAATGCGGATTTGATTGATCTGTTGTATTGCGCTTTCAGCATTGTTCTTTTTAACAGGATAGGCAATGAAATGGATATCAGGCATTAAATATTTAAGTTCTCGCATCGAGCGCCACATATGGTAATCATGGGTGACGATATAAAGGGTTTTATAGTGGTGTTTTTTGATCCAATCGGCACTTTCTTTGGCATTTCCTCTGGTGTTAGTCGCTTGATGTCCGATGTCAATACAACAGGAGATAAGCCGTGGGGTAATATGCATGTTATGCATAAAGCCCTTCAGATTGGTTGTGGTGTTTACACCACTGATGAGGAGACGTGAACCAAGCCCCTTTTGTAAGAGATAAAGTCCTGCCTCTATTCGGTTTTCTCCGCCTGTAAGCACAATGATTGCATCGGCTTTGGGAAGAGGGGTTGGGGGATAGAGACGTTCGGTTTTTTCAGAAAAAACAATGAAACCACCCCAGAAAATGAAAACAGTGATTGCAAGAGTAAGGGTTGTCGGTGGAAAATAACGAAATAAGAAGTGCATAGACCAACGATAGTGTGCCCGTTTTGGAAGAGGGCGTTCTAAATTATTTTGCGTCAATGAGTTGAAAGTGTTGTGAGTCATAAAATTAAAATAAACCGTTTTCACATTGATCGATTTTTTTCAGTTGCGCTAAAATAGTCATGCGGTTGGTAAGGGTGGTGAGAAAAGAAACGAAAATAATAAGGAGAATGATTTTTCCATAAGGGATAGAACTGATGGAAAGATGTCCAAACAAAGCTGTTACTTGGCTGGCTTCTACTCTTCCCAAGTTATAATTCGTCCAGAAGCAAAAGGCTGAAAACAGAAATATGCTTGTAAGACCACCATATAAAGCACCACGCAGCGCAGTTTTAAAAAAATGCCAGTCAAATTGGCGCGCAATGAAAAGAGTTTCAGTACCAAGGAAATATAAGACATTGATAATATGTGCATTTTCTGCCAATGCATTGCGGGTGGCAAAAATGATGGTAAGAATAAGAGAGCCTAGAACCAATGCTAAAATTGAAAAACCAATGAAAACAGTGGTGTGTGCCATGGTTGCAAAACGATGAACCCAAACACGATGATCATCAAATTGACCTCCTGGAATTTGGGTTTTAATGGCGTGATTAATAGCTGCAAAATTGATTTCTGTATCCTCTTTTAGAGTGACAATGATAAGGCGGGGAAGAGGTAGTTCATTGATATTAAAACCTGTTCCAAGCCATGGTTCCAGTAACTTTTCTGTGGCTTTTTGGTCAACAATTTTTGCATCTTGTACACCAGAAAATGTTTTAACCAATTGTACGGCATCACGGAGTGCTTTGTTGATATCAACATTGTCAATGGGGCGTATTTGTATTGTTGCTTCATAGCTAATTTGACTGCTCCAATTTTTGGCCGCACGGTGGACTAAATCGACACCGATTAAGGTGAGACTTGAGAGAAATGTCATAATAGCAATCACGGCAACGAGTGCTTTTCCAGAAATATTACCACTGGGAATAATCGCTGTTGTGTTTTTTTTATTGCTTATAAAAATGGGGAAAGATTTATTCATGAATCGTCATCCGTCCGTTATGGAGAAGCATACGCCGTGCTGCAACTTGTTCCATTAAGGCTATATCATGGGTGGCAATGATAACAGCTGTTCCAAAACGATTTAATTCAATAAACAAACGGAGGAGGCGTTTTGCCAAGGGCGGATCGACATTCCCTGTTGGTTCATCCGCAAGGAGGATTTCGGGTTGATCAATGAGTGCGCGTGCTATGGCTACCCTTTGTTTTTCTCCACCGGAAAGAACCGGTGGTAAAACATGAATATGATCTCCAAGACCTACCCAACAGAGAAGATCTTCCACTTCACTGCGATAGGTTGCTTCTTCTTGTCCTTTAATGCGTAAAGGTAAGGAGACATTTTCATAAGTGGTCATGTGGTCGAGTAAACGAAAATCTTGAAAAACCACACCGATACGTTGTCGCAGCGCAGGGAGCTCTTGTCGTTTGAGTAATGCTGTGTCTGTTCCAAAGAGATCAATATGACCGCGGGTGGGTTTGAGTGCCAAAAACATAAGACGCATCAGCGACGTTTTCCCTGCTCCAGAGGCACCTGTGAGAAATTGAAATGATCCAGGAGGAATATGAAAGCTAATATCACGAAGGACCTCAGGGCCCATTCCATAGCGTAGGCCGACATTTTCAAAATGAATCACTTTTTATTATTACTCCTGATTTTATATTGCATCATTTATTCTAAAAACTCTTACTTTCATTGCTTTAGATTTTTGTTGTAAGCTTGTTTATTTTAGATTTCATGGTTTTCAATATTTTTTATACACCCTCGTTATAGATAAATATTTTTGCTCAAGAATATTATCACTTATACTTTCTTTTTTTAGCTTTATTTATGATTTTAGCAGGAATTTCAAAGGGATTCTAGCATAAACATCAGAACTATTTTTCCTTCTTACTCAGAGGCTTTTTTTGCATTGAGTGGATATTGGGTGATTTTAAAAAGCTATGTTGCTCTTTTTATCTTACTTTCTTATTCTTGTTCGCATCCCAATCCTGAGGTTTTTGCTTAAATTATTTCTTACCTGTCATGAAGAAAAGCGTTTGTTGTTAGAATGATTGAGCTTTTCATGAATTGTTTTGTTTTTTATTCTCCTCGGTGGTTTTCGTAATAATGCTGAGATAATTTTAGCAGAAAAACAAAAACCACCGTATGTTGTATTGCGTCGTGTTTTTTAGTTTTGTCGGTTGGCAATCAGATCTTCAACAACTTGTGGTTCGGCAAGAGTTGAAATATCTCCAAGAGTATCAAAATCGTTTTCAGCGATTTTTCGTAAAATACGTCTCATAATTTTCCCTGATCGCGTTTTGGGAAGCTGTGGAGCAAACTGAATTTTATCCAATATGGCAATAGAGCCTATTTCTTGTCTCACATGCTTGATAAGGTCTTTTTTTAATTCTTCACTTGGCTCTGTTCCTTCCATAAGGGTGACAAAACTATAAATTCCTTGTCCTTTAATGGGATGCGGGTAACCCACAATAGCTGCTTCTGATACAGCTGGATGAGAAACAAGGGCTGATTCAATTTCAGCGGTTCCTAACCTGTGCCCCGAGACATTGAGAATGTCATCAACCCGTCCTGTGATCCAATAATAGCCGTCGCTATCGCGCCTACAGCTATCGCCTGAAAAATATTTTCCTTTATAGGAGGAAAAATAAGTTTGAATAAAGCGTTCATGATCCTTATAAAGTGTGCGCATTTGTCCGGGCCATGAATCACTGATACAAAGAGTGCCTTCTGCTTCACCTTCTAAAACATTGCCTTGGGCATCAACAATTTGGGGTTGAACACCAAAAAAAGGACGTGTGGCCGATCCTGCTTTGAGGGGTGTTGCACCGGGCAAGGGTGTGATCATATGCCCTCCTGTTTCCGTTTGCCACCATGTATCGAGAATCGGACAACGGCCATTTCCAACTGTATGATAAAACCATTCCCATGCTTCTGGATTAATCGGTTCTCCTACCGTGCCTAAGAGACGCAACGATGTTCTGTTTGAGTGTTCAACAAACGCATTTCCTGCTCCCATTAAGGCGCGGATAGCTGTTGGTGCTGTATAGAGCGTATTGACTTGGTGTTTGTCGACAATTTCCCAAAATCTGCCTTTGTCAGGAAAGGTTGGTGTGCCTTCAAACATTAAAGTGGTCGCACCATTGCATAAAGGTCCATAAACCAAGTAAGAATGACCGGTAATCCACCCAATATCAGCTGTGCACCAGTAAACTTCATCGGGGTGGTAATCAAAAACATATTGGTGAGTCATCGAGGCAAAAACAAGATAGCCTGCTGTGGTATGCAAAACACCTTTAGGTTTGCCGGTGGAGCCTGAAGTATAAAGAATAAAAAGTGGATCTTCAGCATTCATTGGTTCTGGTGGACAAGCTGTTTTGGCATGAGCTATCTCTTCGTGGTACCAAAAATCACGCTCCTCTACCCATTGAATGGGTCCACAAGTTCGCCGTATAACCATGACTTGGTCCACATGCACGTTTTGGCGCGTGGCTATCTCAATGGCATGGTCAACGTTGTCTTTTAAGTTAATCCGTTTGCCGCCACGCAAGCCGTGATCAGCAGTAATCATAAAGGTTGATTCACAGTCAACAAGGCGTCCTGCTATTGCTTCAGGAGAAAAGCCTGCAAAAATAACCGAATGAATGGCTCCAATGCGAGCACAAGCAAGCATGGCATAGGTTGCTTCGGGAATCATAGGAAGATAAATGGTTACTTTATCGCCTTTCTTAATGCCGTGGCTTTTTAAAAGATTGGCAAAACGACAAACATGTTCATAAAGCTCGTTATAGGTTATTTTTTTATCATGATAAGGATTATCTCCTTCCCAAATGAGCGCGATTTTGTCTCCATGGGTTTTCAGGTGGCGATCAATGCAATTATAGGTAACATTTGTTATCCCATCTTCGTACCATTGAATCGATACATCTCCGTTAAAAGAAGTGTTTTTTACTTTTGTAAAAGGTTTAAACCATTCAATGCGTTGACCATGTTTTGCCCAGAAGCTTTCTGGATCATCGATGCTTTCTCGATACCATTGTTGATAAGTTTCCTCATCGAGTAAAGTATTTTTTTTGATCTCTTCTGATATTGGATAAATTTTTTCAGTCATGTTTCCCTCTTTTTATTGTTTGGAAAAATCTGCCTCTGTATTTTTGTATGGTTATATTTGTGGCAGAGTTTTCCCAAAAGCTTTTCATTGTGAGGTTAGACTAAATGACAAAGATTAGAATAGTCAATTTTTAAAATCTGATACGTTTGTATTCAAAGAGAGTATTTTATGCTTATTTAGGATACGTGAATGCGAAAGAATCTATTGTAGTACAGAGTTTTTTATAAAAGTATAAAAATATTAAAAAATATCATATAAAAAGGGAGAGGAAAGTGCTTTATTGATTATCGCTTTGAATGTTTTTTTATTTTGTATTCCCGTATTCAAATAAGAATAAGTTCATTAATAATTAAATAAACCAAAATATCTACACAAACTATCAAAAACAATGAACAGAATTACTGTATATAATGTTGATTTATAGCTCCTTTCCAACTGTAACTACCAATTTTTTTAAAACCAATAGCATATATGGGATGAATACAATGAGAATGCAAAACAGCCTTATTATTTCATAAAGAATATTCATTATAAAAAAAATCCGATTATAAGATGTGATCTATAGTAGATATCTCTGAAAACTATTTTCTTCAAAGATGTAGATATTTAACTTTGGTATATTCTTTCAAATATATTTACAAAACTACTAATTTCAAAGATATCTTTGTCGCTATTCTCTATAAATTAGAACCAACACTCACGACCTTTTTCTATAAAGCCCCAAGCAGCACCTCCTATGTATCCCAATGACAAAGCTCCTATTCCACCTGTAAATGCATCCACTGGTCCTCCACTTGTACCACCTAGAATTGCACCGCTTACTCCTGACTGCATTCCTACTTCGAGGCCACGTGTATTCATGTGAGACATAAAATCATTAGGACTACATGCATTTCTATGAGTAGGTCTTGAATTGTGCGAATGACCAAAAGAAGGCTTTGTCGCTATATGACCTATTAATTCTCCTTAATTATCTATATTAAAAGTAGTATCATAATGATACATTTCAAATGGCTATTATGTATTTTATATCAGCGTAAAAGATAAATTTAAAAAAATAACAATAAAAATACTGTATAAATCATATATATGGTATGTATGTATGAAATTTTATTCTTAAAAAGATAATAATATTATTTGAAATATTTTAAAATGTAAGAAATATCTCCTGTTTTTTCTTAATTAAAGTTTAAATTTAGAAAAATTGCGTATATGAAAAGTTGAAGTTTTTCTCTTTGTTTAAGAGAACGACAAAGGAATATCGTTATTGAAATCTGCTTTGTTGCTATTGTTTTGTGTGTATGTGTTATGCCTACATGCACGGGGTTCGTTCTTTTATTTTTCAAGCAGATATTGACCGTATTTTACGCTTTGTAGAGCATAGAAAGTCTTTATGCTACGTTGGACCTTATAGATTGCTATTCATGTTGTTTAGCGCGGCTTTTGGTGCTCTATTGGGCAATTGAGATGTTTATTTTGCTCAAGTGGCTTACATGAAAGAGTTTTGTTACTGTATTATGCAGCCATAAGCCTCTTTTTTCCTGCTTTACGCCATTGGCATGTGGGGAAATTGTTTACGCGTGTTGGAGAAGTTAAGAGAATTCATGATTTTCAATGGAAATCATTGCGATGATCTTATTCAATATTCTTTTGCTATTAGTGATTTTGCGACAGTTTTTTCATTCATGCGCAACGCTCCTCTTATCATTTTGCCTTTATATAAGGATTTATTTTTTATGTTGCTTGTGCTGGAGAGGCGGTCAGAGGGGAGTAAAGTAGAGCCAATGTGCGAGAATATGAGAGCCAAATTGCAATGCTAATTTGAAGTTATTGTATGTGTTGTGGATGTGCCGGTGAGAAATTTGAGAAGACTAGCTTTTTTGCTAATTTTGCTAACAGGATGAAAGAGGGGCTAGAATCTTTTTTGCTAGAATTGCTCTTTTATTGATATTGAAGGAAATATTTTTTCTCATTTCTGCTGTTTTGGGCTTGTTCGTAGAATCTTCAATGGGAATTTATATGAAGGGGGGAATGAATTTATATGAGGGAAAATTGCTTTACACAGGGCGTTTTCCAAATAAAGCAGAGCCAATGCGAAGGACATTAGAGCCAAACTGTAAGGCTGTTTTGAAGTCATTGGACATGCCCATGGAAAGCTTTGGAAGACCGGCTTGTTTTGCCAGCTTTGCTAACAATGCGAAATAGGGGCCGGGGTTTTCGTCGACAGGGGGGATGCCCATAAGACCGATGATATCAAGTCCATAATTGTTTTTGCATAGAGAAACAAAAGGGATCACTTCTTGGGGTGCAACACCACTTTTTTGCGGTTCTAACCCAGTGTTGACTTGAACATAGCAGGGAAGATGCCTTTTTTGCTTTTGCATTTCTTCCATCAAAACTTTGGCTATTTTTTCACGATCAACCGTTTGAATGACATCAAAAATCTTTACAGCTTCAGCGGCTTTATTTGATTGTAGGGGACCGATGAGATGGAGTTTAATATTTTCAAATTGTTGACGTAACCCGAGCCATTTTTGTGCCGCTTCTTGTACGCGGTTTTCTGCAAAAAGACGTTGCCCTGCTTGTAAAATGGGGCGTATATCAACAGCAGAAACAGTTTTTGAAACAGCGATAAGTTCAATTTCTTCTACAGGGCGTTGTAACTCTTGACATGTTTCAGCAATGTCTTTTTGAAGGTTTTGCCATGCTTCAATGGAAGGGGTATCAAAGGGTGTTTGTGTATTCATGTTTTTGTGCTTTACCGTTTTTGTTCAAGAGTTGGTCGTTTTTTTAAAAGTTTTATAAAATACTTAGGGAAATATTTCACGAAAATGTTGACGATGAGGTTAATCCATGGTCAAGCATAATAAAACAAGTTTTTTGGTTCAGTTTTATTAAAAGAGTATAATGGGAATGACGATTGAGCATTATAAGATAGGCGAACGCTATAATCCACGGGCGAGAGAAAAAAAATGGCAAGAAATTTGGGATGAAAAGAAAATTTTTCAGACTGTCCAAGAAGATGCTCGTGAAAAATATTATGTTTTAGAAATGTTTCCTTATCCTTCTGGCCGTATTCACATGGGGCATGTGCGCAATTATGCCATGGGGGATGTGGTTGCACGCTATAAACGCGCCAAGGGGTTTAATGTGCTTCATCCCATGGGGTGGGACGCTTTTGGGATGCCGGCTGAAAATGCTGCTATGCAAAATAAAGTGCACCCTAAAACTTGGACTTATCAAAATATTGCAGTGATGCGGGGGCAATTAAAACAATTAGGGCTCTCGATAGATTGGACTCGGGAATTTGCGACTTGTGATGTGGAATATTACCACCGCCAGCAAATGCTGTTTCTTGATTTTTATCAAAAGGGGTTGGTTGCGCGTAAAGTGGCTAAGGTGAATTGGGACCCCGTTGATCATACTGTTTTGGCCAATGAACAGGTGGTTGATGGACGGGGATGGCGTTCTGGTGCGTTGGTTGAACAGCGGGAATTAACCCAGTGGTTTTTCAAAATTAGCGACTTTAGTGAAGATCTCTTGACTGGGCTTGAAGAGCTTGAACAGTGGCCTGAAAAAGTTCGCACCATGCAAAAAAATTGGATTGGAAAATCACAAGGTTTGCTGATTCGTTGGGCTTTAAAGTCGACAGGTGATACTGATGATGTTTGTGAGAAATTTGATGAGGTTGTTTGTTATTCAACGCGCCCTGATACACTTTTTGGTGCCTCCTTTTTGGCTCTGTCTGTTGATCATCCTATTGCACAAGCTTTGGCAAAAAAAGACAAAGCGTTGAGTGCTTTTATCGAAAATTGTCGGTGTGGTGGAACGACAACAGCAGCACTTGAAACGGCTGAAAAACAAGGGTTTCTCACTCCTCTTTTAGCGGTGCATCCTTTTGATTCAACGATGCATATTCCCGTTTATATCGCTAATTTTGTGCTTATGGACTATGGAACAGGGGTTGTGTTTGGTTGTCCGGCCCATGATCAGAGAGATTTTGATTTTGCACGTAAATATGACCTTCCAATAAAACCAGTGGTTTTGCCTTTAGGAGTTGAGAAAGAAGATTTTGTCACACCTGAAACCCCTTATGTTGGTGATGGGGTGATGATTAATTCTAGATTTTTGGATGGTTTAACACCCCAACAAGCCTTTGAAGAGGCAGCGAAAAGGCTTGAAAAACAAATGCTCAATGGGCAACCGCAAGGGAAAAAAACAGTGCAATTTCGTTTGCGTGATTGGGGGATTTCGCGGCAACGTTATTGGGGGTGCCCCATTCCCATGATCCATTGTACAACTTGTGGGGTTGTCCCTGTTCCACGTGCTGATTTGCCGGTTGTATTACCTGAGGATATTACTTTTGATCAACCGGGCAACCCTCTTGCACGGCATGAAACATGGCAGAATGTTGCTTGCCCGATCTGTGGTCAACCTGCCAAACGTGAAACCGATACCATGGATACATTTGTTGACTCTTCTTGGTATTATGCACGCTTTACGGCTCCTTTTGCGCAGGAACCGGTTGACAAACAAGCAACAGCTGAATGGTTGCCGGTGAAACAATATATTGGTGGAATTGAGCACGCGATTTTGCATCTTCTTTATGCGCGCTTTTTTATGCGTGCCATGAAATTGCTAGGTTATGTGACGGTCGATGAGCCTTTTAAGGGGCTTTTTACCCAAGGGATGGTGGTGCATGAAACCTATCGGGATGAACAGGGTTGGGTTTCTCCAGCAGAAATTTCGATTGTTGAAAAAGATGGAAAGCGTCAAGCTTATAAATTAACCGATCAAAGTGAAGTGACGATTGGTTTGATTGAAAAAATGTCTAAATCAAAAAAGAATGTTGTTGATCCTGACGATATTATTGCATCTTATGGTGCTGATACTGTGCGCTGGTTTGTGTTGTCAGATTCTCCTCCTGAGAGGGATGTTATCTGGACAGAATCTGGTGTTGAAGGGGCTCATCGCTTTGTCCAGCGTGTTTGGCGCCATGTGGCTTTGAGTGCTTCTGTTTTAAAGGATATATCCCCTTGTGCAGGGCATCAGGGAGCGGCTTTGGAACTCTCAAAAGCAGCTCATCGTACGCTCCACGCTGTAGAAGATGATTTGGAAAAATTCGCTTTTAATCGGGCTATTGCACGGCTTTATGAATTCTTGAATATTATGGCACCGTTGTTAAACAGGATAGCAAGTGTTGACGATGAAATGAAAGCTTCTTTACGTCAAGCCATGGATTTTTTTCTTGCCATGATTGCACCAATGATGCCTCATTTAGCAGAAGAATGTCATGCTGTTTTAGGGGAAGAAACTTTAATGTCTACGCTTGCTTGGCCTGTTTATGATCCCGCATTAATTGTTGAAGAGTGTTACACTTTGCCGGTGCAAATTAATGGTAAAAAACGTGGTGAAGTGACTGTTGCAGCAACAGCGAGTGAGACGATGATTAAAGAAGCGGTTTTGGCTTTAGACTTTGTAAAGGCGCAGCTGATTGAAAAGCCTATGAAAAAAATCATTGTTGTTCCAAAAAGGATTGTGAATGTCGTTCTTTAAAAGTTTTATTCTTTTCGTTTTAGCTGGTGTATTCACACTGTTGTGTGGATGCAAAGTTGAGCCGCTTTACCGTCAAGAATTGCAGAGTTCAATGGCGATGGATGCTGCTTCTTATGGGAATTCTTCTTCTACACACCCTTCTGGACAAGCTTCTTTGGGGCTTGCGCAAAAGCTTGCCTCTATTGTTGTGGAAGAACCTTCGGATCGTTTTGGTCAAATGGTGCGCAATCATTTACTGTTTCTTTTGTATGGGAATGGGGGTAAATCTTCTCTACCGGCTTATCGATTGGCATTGCAGACGTCCGTATTTACAAGAGAATCGATGCAGATAGAGGTTGATTATGATAAAAAGAGAGAGGGACGATCTTCTGTTGGAATTATTATGAGCAGAGCTTCTTATACTTTGCAGGATATGAAAAATACTCTTATTGTAAAAGGAACTGCAACACTGAACGCCTCTTTTGAACGCCTTCGTCAAGAATATGCAACGATGCAAGCAGAAGAAGATGCAAAAAAACGTGTTGCGGAAGAGTTGGCGGAACAGATTTTTTTGTTACTTTCAAAAGATCTTTCCAATACAACTTCTAGATATTAAACAATATTTTGTCCTGTTTTTTTCCAGTCGTCGAGAAATATTTGCAACCCTTTATCAGTAAGAGGATGTTTGACTAGGGCTTTTAAGACTGTTGGTGGAACTGTTGCAACGTCAGCACCGCTTAGTGCTGCTTCTTTGACATGATTAACGGTACGGATTGAAGCAGCTAAGATTTGTGTTTCAAAGTTATAGTTATCATAAATTGTGCGTATTTCATGAAGCAGTTCACTGCCATTATTTCCGCAATCATCAAGTCTTCCGATAAAAGGTGAAACGAATGTCGCACCTGCTTTAGCTGCTAATAAGGCTTGATTGGCAGAAAAACAAAGGGTGAGATTTGTTTTTAATCCTTCTTTTGTGAGGGCTTTACAGGCTTTTAATCCATCAAGTGTTAAAGGAAGCTTGATGCAAATATTGTCGGCAACCTTTGCTAAAACAGCCGCTTCTTTCATCATGTCTTCAAATTGAGTTGCGGCAACTTCAGCAGAAACAGGTCCGCGAACAAGGGCGCAAATTTCTTTTGTAACATCAAGAATATTGCGTCCTGATTTTAGGATAAGAGAGGGATTGGTGGTAACACCATCAACAAGACTTAAATTCTGTAACTCTTGGATTTCTTCAATATTGGCGCTATCCACAAAAAACTTCATCTCTAACCTCTTCTTTTTAGCTTTTACCCTATTTTTTGTTATGCGCTATTGTTGACGGCAAAAGCAAGAGCAAGAATTAATATAAAGAACAAAAATGCCAGGGTATTAATTATGTATCTACTTTTTGTAAAGAAAGCTCTCTTATTGTTTTCACGTCCATTTCATGGTGTTGCTCGTAATAAGGCGTAGGATTCATTTCGCACTACCATCTTTGTATCTTAGCATCTTTGCTTGATGATATCTTTATGCTTATGGCAATAAGCCAGTATTATCATACACTGTGCTCATTTCCCATTGGTGATTGCTCTTGATATTTGAGAATTTTTATAAGACGTTTCCTTTTTTCACGAGGTTTACATTTAGTTTTTCTTGTTGCGTGTCAGTGAATGGATTTTTGTGTCGCAAAACACCGTTGATGAAAATATGCGCTTTATGCATGAAGTTTTTCTGTGCTCAAAGAATTTGTTTATAACGAAAAAAATTCTCGTATTGAAGGTTTTTGTTACAATATGTATAATGATGATTATATCTTTATAAATCAGTTTGTTGAAGATAAATTGAGATATGAGGCAGTAAAAAAAATAAAAGTGTGCATTGGGAAGAAGTCACACTATGGGGTCGCTTTGTTGAAGGACGCACTTACGATATCATGTTGAATGCGTGATGAGCTTTATTTGCACAGAAGGATGGCGCTGTTTTTTTGCTATAGAAGAAGAGATTGGTTCTTTATATTGGCACTTTGGTGATGGAATGCGTGTTAAAAAGAATTTTTGTTAGAAAAGTGTTGTGATCGGGGGGATTGAATCCTGCAATGAATTTTATAAGAGTGTTTAAAGATAAGCTGTAGATCTGTTGGTGCTCAATAGGTCGTAGATTGGTTAAAAAGATGAATTCAAACATGATAGAGGAAAAGATTGTATCCGTATTGGTTCCTCTTCCTGTTGCTCACCCTTATAGTTATAAAGTTCCGTCTTCTATGGAAGTGAATATTGGTTCTTTTGTTCGAGTTCCGGTGATGGGGCGTGAACTTTGCGGTTTTGTTGTGGATGTTGGAGAAAAAATAGCGGATGGGAAAGGGGCTGCTCCTGTGGCACGTGAAAAATTACGCTTTCTTCTTCATGTTTTTGATTGTCCTCCATTAAAGTCAGAAATGATCACATTTTTGCGTTTTGTTAGTCGCTATACAATGGCACCTTTTGGTCTTGTTGCACGATTGGTTTTGTCTGTACCGGCTGCTTTAGAGCCGGAAGCGCAGATGCTGGGTTTGCGATATTGTGGTGGCAATGTAGAACGTCTCACACCAGCACGATCACGGATTTTGGAATTGGTACGTGATGAGAAAATATGGACACGTTCTGGTCTTGCGCATGCGGCTGGAACTTCGGTTTCTGTTGTTGAAGGTTTAAAAGCTCTAGGGGTTTTCGAAGATGTTATGGTTCCTGCTCCTGATCTTGTGGAAATGCCTGATCCTGATTTTTGTCCTCCTCAGTTGCAGGGAGCACAAAATGAAGCAGCAACAGTATTGCGGGAAGGTGTTTTATCTTCTCAGTTTCAAGTTTTTTTGCTTGATGGTGTGACTGGGTCTGGAAAGACAGAAGTTTATTTTGAAGCGGTTGCTCAAGCCTTCAAAGGGGACAAGCAGGTTTTAATTTTGTTGCCGGAAATTGCTTTAACTCAGCAGTTTTTAGATCGTTTTTATGCACGCTTTGGCGCTGCGGCAGCAGAATGGCATTCCGATTTAACACCGCGTCGTAGAGAACGCGTCTGGCGGCAAGTTGCAGAAGGGCGGGTGCGTGTCGTTGCGGGGGCTCGTTCGGCACTTTTTCTTCCCTTTCCTAAGCTTGGCTTGATTGTTGTCGATGAAGAACATGATAGCGCTTATAAACAAGAAGAGCGCATTTTTTATCATGCTCGTGATATGGCTGTTGCACGGGGCTCTTTTGAGCATTTTCCTGTTATTTTATCTTCAGCAACACCGTCGATTGAAAGCCAAGCCAATGTTTTAAAAGGGCGTTATCAAAAGGTGCATTTACCTTCCCGTTTTAAAGAAGTTGCACTTCCACAGTTGCGGGTGGTTGATATGCGCCAAGGAGGAGTGCAAAAGGGGCGCTTTATTTCCTTTTCTCTTGAAAGGGCTTTAAAACAAACGCTTGATAAGGGCGAACAAGCTCTTCTTTTTCTTAATCGTCGTGGTTATGCACCTCTGACTTTATGCCGAATTTGCGGACATCGTTTTCATTGTACCGATTGTTCAAGTTGGCTGGTAGAACATCGTGCGCAAGGGCAACTGAAATGTCATCATTGTGGATATCATGAACCACTTCCTCAAGCCTGTCCTGAATGCGGGACATTAGATCATCTTGTGGCTTGCGGACCGGGTGTGGAAAGAATTGCCGAAGAAACACAAATGCTTTTTCCTCAGGCGCGATCATTGATCCTTTCAACAGATCTCAAAGGAGGGATTGGACAGTTGCGCAGCGAATTGCAAGCCATTGCCAATGGCGATGTGGACATTATTATTGGAACACAGTTGGTCGCTAAAGGACATCATTTTCCCAAGCTCTCTCTGGTTGGCGTTATTGATGCTGATCTTGGTCTTGCCAATGGCGATTTACGCGCAAGTGAACGTACCTTCCAGCTGCTTTCTCAAGTTACCGGAAGAGCAGGGCGTGTGGGATTGAAGAGTTTAGGATTATTGCAAACCTATCAACCAGATCATCCGGTCATCAAAGCCTTACTTTCATGTCAACCAGAAGATTTTTACACACGTGAGATTGCGGCACGGCAGCATTATCATTTGCCTCCCTATGGGCGGCTTGCCTCTTTGATCGTATCTGCACAACAGCGTCAAGAAGCAGAATATTATGCGCGCGCATTGCGTCAAGCAGCGCCACGGGAAAAAAATATCTCGGTTATGGGACCAGCAGAAGCGCCTTTGGCTTTAGTTCGGGGGCGTTATCGTTTTCGGCTTTTGCTGCAAGGACAGCGCTCTTTTGATATACAAGGGTTTATACGTGCAATGCTTAGCGGGACACCCAAAATGCCCAGTTCCGTTCGGGTTCAAATTGATATTGATCCGCAAAGCTTTTTCTAAAACCCGTGCAATATTACAATGAAGGGGTGTGGGTTTAATGAAGGTCGTGGTTTTGATGTTGTTTGACGTTCAAACCTCATACAGCAGCATGTAATAGAAAATAAAATGTTTTTGTGCTGTATGAGTCGTTTTGATGTTATGCCAAATTAGAGTGAACATATTATATCTGTTTTGTTTATCTTTGATGAGAACATAGATTCATTTTGGAGCGTAAAGGTAAAAACAAGTGTTTACCGTTATCATCTTTTTTATTTGATTTTTTTGTTTTTAAAAGCGTTCATAGCAATATTTTTTAATTATGGAGCTGCCCTAGCTCTTCAAGCTTTTGTTACTCTTGTTCTTTAATGGGGCTGCGTTTTTCATGCAAAGCAGAGCAGCCAAAACAGAATATCATTGTATTGTTACATTATATATGCTTGTTTAAGTGAATATTTCTCAGCACGCTCGAATTCATTTTATGATGTTACCCGTGTGAATAATATCATGAGTAATATAATGTACAAGGTTTTATGAATACAGAAGCCGTTAGGGAGTACCATCTTTATTTTATAAAGATACCGGTTGGCACCATTATATTATTTTCGCTCTGAGTGTTACGAAAGCTCTTGGTCCTTGAGAGCGTTTATAAGAGATGTTTTGTCTTTAATCATTTTATCCCTCTTCCTTACTTGTAATGGAGCAAAGGAATGATTTTGATCAAAGAACTTGAAATGAGAGAATGATGTTGGGAGGACTTCAGTATGAAGAAAAATATGTTATCATTATAAATCAATGTGTTGTATATTTAAGTTGTATATTTTAAAAGTGGTTTTAAAAGGAAATATATTTGGTGAAATGTTTTCAAAAGCGTGGGTATTTGAAGAAAAAAGATCAAATTTTTCTTAATATTAAGGGGGATATCCGTTATTTTTTCTTGCTTATGAGTTTGAAATAATACATTTTTTCAGTCGCAGTCGCAGTCGCAGTCGCAGTCGCAGTCGCAGTCGCAGTCGCAGTCGCAGTCGCAGTCGCAGTCGCAGTCGCAGTC
>NZ_JBHILR010000007.1:45745-121471 GCF_042193415.1 Bartonella sp. TT121SHDZB
GCAACATTGTTTATAAGGATAATTCATTATTTTGTATGTTTAATGAGAATCCCGAATATCGTAAGATTCTCTCATTTCAAATCTTTTGATCAAAATCATTCCCTTGTACATAACAAGTGGGATGAACGTGAGGCGTGAAACTGTATAAGAAAGGACTAAAAATGTCTCTTATGAACCGTCTCTAGTTCCAAGGGCCTGCTGCACGCGCCCCCACGAGCTGGTAAAGTGTGTTATGGTGCGCTGGCTTGTGTTTTTATGGAGCGTAAAGATGGGGGACTCAATGGATTGACCATTATATCATTCATAATCCTATCATTCATAGGCGCCGTCGTGAAATAGGCTTGGGAGCATTAAGAAATGTTTCTTTAAAACAAGTCCGTGAGATTGCAACCCAATGGCGCTCTGTTTTTCGTAAAGGACGGAACCTTATTAAAGAACACGATAAACAAAAACCTGAGGTAATGCGCAGTCACTTTTCGCAAAAGCACTTATGGTGATAAGTGGGTGATCTTTAATGTTAAGGAAGAACCGTTTTTGGGGGGAGGAAAGAGCATTGGAAGCAAAATTAAAGAAAATTAAAGAGAGCGAAAAAAAATCTCTCAGAGAATGTCAAAAAGAGGTATTTTAAAAACCTTGATGCCATCCTAGGGATCTAAAAAAATCCTTTTCAAAAATATTTTGAATATTTTATTTAAAATTTTTAAAAAGCAGCGATTTGTGGTGTTGCGAGTCGGTTATGTCTATGCTAGAAACCAAGTGATTTTTGTTCTAGGTTTTAAGAAGAAGATTCTTAAAATTAGGAGTGTCTGTTTCATTTCATCTGATAACTATCAGAGAATCGCTCAAGGGAAAGAGGCGGTATTTCGTGTCGGGTTCATTTTCTCTCATACCGCTGCCGTTGGTAGATCAACGCTATGCGCAAGCGCTTTTTGATTGCGTTCAAGAAGCGGAAAACGTTGAAAAGGTTGAAAAGGCAGTGGAAAAATTTTTGCTTGTCTTGGAGCAAAATGAAGATTTAAAACGCTTTGTGCTCAGTCCATTCTTTTCAGTCAAAGAGCAAATGAAGGTGATGCAGTCTGTTTGTGAAAATATCAAATTTGCTGATAAAAACGCAGGACAGGTTATTGGTAATTTTTTACGCGTTGTCGCAGCAAACCGTAGGCTTAGTGCCGTATTTGGTATTTTACATGCTTTTCAGCGTTGTGTTGCACGCGCTCGTAGCCAAGTTACAGCACAAATTGTTTCTGCGCGCCCCTTAAGTTCTCAACAAAGACAAGAGTTGTGTGAGGCTTTGGAAGGTGTCATTGGAGGAAAAGTCTTGCTACATATCATTGTGGATCCAACAATTCTTGGTGGATTAATCATTCGTGTGGGGGCGTCTCAAATTGATACGTCTCTTCTAACAAAATTGTCTTCGCTTAAGCTTGCATTGAAAAAAGAGGTCAGCTGATGGATATTAGACCATCTGAAATTTCCAAAATTCTAAAAGAGCAAATCAAAAACTTTGACCAAAAGGCTGAGGTTTCAGAAATTGGTTGGGTTCTCTCTGTTGGGGATGGTATCGCCCGCGTTTATGGTTTGGATAATGTCCAAGCAGGGGAAATGGTTGCTTTTCCAAATGATGTGCGCGGTATGGCTCTCAATTTGGAAGTTGATAATGTTGGTGTGGTCATTTTTGGCTCAGATCGCGATATTCGTGAAGGGGATTGTGTAAAGCGATTGGGCGCTATTGTGGATGTTCCTGTGGGACCCGCTTTGCTGGGGCGCGTGGTTGATGCTTTGGGAAATCCTATCGATGGTAAGGGACCTATTAAGGCAACAGAGCGTCGTCGTGTTGATGTTAAGGCGCCTGGGATTATTCCACGTCAGTCTGTCCATGAACCAATGTCAACGGGATTAAAAGCAATTGATGCACTCATCCCCATTGGACGCGGACAGCGTGAATTGGTGATTGGTGATCGCCAGACAGGAAAAACAGCAATTTTGCTCGATACATTCTTAAACCAAAAACCTTTTCATGAAAAAGGGGCGGGACGAGAGCAAGACAAAGTTTATTGTATTTATGTGGCTATCGGTCAAAAACGTTCGACGGTGGCACAATTCGTTAAAGTTTTAGAAGAACGTGGCGCACTGGAATATTCTATTATCGTAGCGGCAACCGCTTCTGATCCAGCGCCATTGCAATTTATTGCGCCTCTTGCCGGATGTGCTATGGGTGAATATTTCCGTGATAATGGGCAACATGCTTTGATCGGTTATGATGACTTGTCAAAACAAGCGGTAGCTTATCGTCAAATGTCTCTTTTATTGCGTCGTCCGCCAGGTCGTGAGGCTTATCCGGGAGATGTTTTCTATCTTCATTCGCGTCTTTTAGAGCGGGCTGCGAAGTTGAATGCGGAAAATGGATCTGGGTCGTTGACAGCTTTGCCAGTTATTGAAACGCAAGCAAATGATGTTTCTGCCTATATTCCTACAAATGTGATTTCGATTACGGATGGGCAAATTTTTCTGGAAACTAATTTGTTTTATCAAGGAATTCGTCCTGCTGTAAATGTTGGTCTTTCTGTATCGCGTGTTGGTTCTGCTGCACAAATTAAAGCGATGAAGCAAGTTGCTGGCTCGATTAAGGGTGAATTGGCGCAATATCGTGAAATGGCAGCTTTTGCGCAGTTTGGTTCTGATTTGGATGCGTCAACCCAGCGTCTGTTGAATCGGGGTGCGCGCTTGACTGAGCTTTTAAAGCAACCGCAATTTTCTCCACTCAAAACAGAAGAACAGGTGGTGGTTATTTTCGCGGGTGTGAATGGCTATCTTGATTCTCTAGCGGTTTCTGATGTTGCGCGGTTTGAGCAGGGGCTTTTGGTGCTTTTGCGGAGTGATTATCAAGATCTCTTAAAGGCAATTGCTGAGCAAAAGCAGTTAACAGATGAGCTGAAAGATAAGTTGATGACGGTTCTTAACACTTATGCGAAAAATTTTTCATGATGAATTAATGGAATGCTTGAATGGCTTCACTAAAGGATCTTAGAGACCGTATCGCTTCGGTTAAAGCAACACAAAAGATCACCAAAGCTATGCAGATGGTTGCAGCAGCAAGGTTGCACCGTGCGCAAGAGGCGGCACAGTCTGCGCGTCCTTATGCGAATAGGATGGCTGATATTTTGACCAGTGTTGCTGCTGATGTCGATGGTGTTGATGCGCCTGCTCTTATGCGTGGTACGGGGCGAGATGATGTGCATCTCTTGGTGGTGTGTACTGCTGAGCGCGGTTTGTGTGGTGCTTTTAATGTGCAAATTGCCCGTCGCGCACGTGAACAAATTAAAGCACTATTGGCAGCCGGTAAAATAGTGAAAATTATTACCGTGGGCAAAAAAGGTGCGGATATTTTATCGCGTGATTACAAAGGTTTGATGATTGATCACATCGATTTGCATGCTGTAAAACGAATTGGTTTTGCAGAGGCAGTAATGATTAGTCAACGGGTTGTCGATTTATTCAATGAAGGCGCTTTCGATGTTTGTACGCTGTTTTATTCTGAATTTGTTTCCGTAATTAATCAGCGTCCTACAGCTTTTGGCTTGATTCCAATGATTGCTCCAAAAACAGTTGTTGAGGCAATAGATGTTGTGGAGCAAACTGATCAGAGCAAAGATTCACAATCAATTGTTTATGAGTATGAACCTGATGCTGCTTCTCTTTTAGAGGCGCTTGTGCCACGCAATCTTTCGGTGCAGATTTTTCGCGCTTTGTTGGAAAATGTTGCTGGTGAAATGGGCGCAAAGATGACAGCTATGGACAATGCATCGCGCAATGCAGGTGAAATGATTAATAAATTGACGGTGGCTTATAATCGTCAGCGTCAGGCACAGATTACGACAGAATTGATCGAAATTATTGCAGGCGCTGAAGCGCTTTAAATGGAAAAGGTAAGGATTGATGGTAAAAGCAGTAACCTCAAGCAAAGGAATAGAAAAAGGTGAAAAAAAGAAACCAGCTGCTCGTTCCAGCGTGAAAAAAGCCGCTTCGAGATCTCAAGCGGATGTAAAGAGTGCGTCTGCGCCTGCGCGTAGTGCCGCTAAAGATACACCTGTAAAAAAAGATATATCCGCAAAAAAAGAACAGCATGCAAAAGGCGCTGTTGGTGAGATCAAACAGGTTATTGGTGCTGTTGTTGATGTGCAATTTGAAGGCGCATTGCCAAATATTCTTAACGCTTTGGAAACAGAGAATTTAGGCAATCGCTTGGTTTTGGAAGTTGCGCAGCATTTGGGTGAAAATACTGTGCGTACGATTGCTATGGATACGACTGATGGTCTGATGCGGGGCCAAAAGGTTGTGGATACAGGCACACAAATTAGCGTTCCTGTAGGAGAAGCAACGTTGGGACGTATTATGAATGTGATTGGAGAGCCGGTCGATAATGTGGGACCAATCGCTTCAACCAAAACGCGTTCTATTCATCAAGAAGCGCCTGAATATGTTGAGCAATCGACTGTTTCGGAAATTCTCGTCACTGGTATTAAAGTCGTGGATTTGTTAGCTCCTTATTCTAAAGGGGGTAAAATTGGCTTGTTTGGTGGTGCTGGTGTTGGAAAAACCGTTCTCATTATGGAACTTATAAACAATATTGCAAAGGCACATGGTGGTTATTCTGTATTTGCTGGTGTGGGAGAACGTACGCGTGAAGGAAATGATCTTTATTATGAAATGATCGAAAGTCGCGTGAATGTGAATCCAAAAGAGAATAATGGTTCAACGGAAGGGTCAAAGTGTGCCCTTGTTTACGGGCAAATGAATGAACCACCAGGAGCGCGTGCGCGTGTGGCTCTTTCAGGATTGACAATTGCAGAAAGTTTCCGTGATGAAGGACAAGATGTTCTGTTCTTTGTGGATAATATTTTCCGTTTCACGCAAGCAGGAGCTGAGGTGTCTGCTCTTTTAGGGCGTATTCCTTCTGCTGTGGGCTATCAGCCAACTTTGGCAACAGATATGGGGGCTTTGCAAGAACGTATTACCAGTACAAAAACAGGCTCTATTACTTCCGTTCAGGCAATTTATGTTCCGGCAGATGATTTGACGGATCCGGCGCCGGCAACATCTTTTGCCCATTTGGATGCAACAACTGTTCTTTCGCGCTCTATTGCTGAAAAGGGAATTTATCCGGCGGTTGATCCGCTTGACTCTTTCTCACGTATGTTGGATCCATTGATTGTGGGGGAAGAGCATTATACGGTGGCTTGTCAAGTGCAAACCATTTTACAACGTTATAGAGCGCTTCAGGATATTATTGCTATTCTTGGAATGGATGAACTTTCTGAAGATGACAAATTGCTGGTGGGGCGGGCGCGTAAAATTGAACGTTTCCTTTCGCAGCCTTTCCATGTTGCGGAAGCCTTTACTGGTTCTCCTGGAAAACTCGTTCCTTTGGAAGAGACAATCAAAGGCTTTAAGGGGCTTTGTGCTGGCGATTATGATGATTTGCCAGAAGCTGCTTTTTATATGGTTGGTTCGATTGATGAAGCACTTGAAAAAGGAAAGCGTCTCATGGCAGAGGCTTCTTAGTAAGAAGCTTCTTATTCAAGAGAAAACTGTCATGGGTATTTTTCGTTAAAAAGGACGAGTCGTTGGAGAAAACGGAGAGTCCTGATATCGGGTATTGTGGAGACTTTTGTGGAAAACAATAGAGAAGAGCATTTTTTATTTGAGCTTGTATCGCCTGAAAAAATTGTGTTTTCAGAGCAGGTCGCGTCTGTTGTTCTTCCTTCAGCTTCAGGTTCTTTAACAGTTATGGCGCATCATGCGCCATTGGTGGCAAGTATTGTGTTGGGCAGTGTTCGTGTTCGCACCTCTTTGGGTGAGCAATTATTTGCTGTTTGCGGAGGTGTTGCAAATATTACCTTTTCAGGCTGCTCTTTATTGGTAGAGCACGTTGTGGCTGTAGAGCATCTTTCTTTTGATGTATTAGAACAGCAGATTTTGCAGCTTCAAGCGACGTTAGAGGGGGGAGCAAGTGATGAGGACAATCATAAAATAGAGGCTTTTTTCCAGCAGTTGTCAGCTGATGGTGCTGTGTTGATAGAGGCGTAGCAGAGTATACAGGAAAAAGTGACATGAGCCGAAAAAAGAGTGCGGTTATGTCTGCTAAAAGGGGTGGAAAACCTTTCCCTCATCCTGGTCGTGTTTTTGCTGGGCCTTTGCCAAAGTGCTTTGTTTATATTTTTGCTTCTCTTATTTTGCAATGGGCTTATGGTTTAGGGGCTAATATTGTTCAGTCTAACATTGTCCATCTTACGGGTGATTTTCATGCAACTTTGGCCGAGACAACGTGGTTGGTAGCCGCCTATATGGCACCAAATGTGAGTGTAGCGATTATGTTGATCAAAATCCGCTATCAATTTGGGTTGCGTGCTTTTGCTGAATTATCAATCCTTGGCTTCGTTTTGGTTTGCGTGTTGCAGCTCTTTGTTACGGATTTGCGTTCTGCGTTGATTATTCGCTTTTTTGCTGGGATTGCTGCCGCACCTTTGGCTTCGCTTGCGCTGCTTTATATGATGGAGGCTTTTGCTCCAGCAAAGAAGTTTACTGTTGGTCTTAGTTTGAATTATATGAATGCGGCTTTAGCGGCACCTTTATCACATTTGATTTCTCCTGATTTGCTGGAAAATGGTGGTTTTTCCAGTCTTTCCGCTTTGGAAATGGGGTTGGTTCTTATCAGCTTGGTTTGTATCTATACTTTGCCTCTAACGCCTGTTGTTCGCAGTAAGGTTATTCAAAAGTTAGATTGGATAAGCTATGGTTTGATTGCTTTTGGACTTGGATTAAATGCCGTGATTATGTCTGTTGGCATATTGTATTGGTGGTATGAAGCACCATGGATTGGTTGGGGGCTCGCACTTGCTATTTTCTCGTTGGCTATTGCTATTATTATTGAGCTTAATAGAGAAAAACCGTTGATTGATCTCCGTTGGATTTTCAGTAAAGAAATGGTCCAATCTGTTTTTATTTTATTAATTTTTCATGTTTTTTTATTGGAGAGGTCAAATTTACCCGTAGGTTTTTTTAATCTTTTTGGTTTGCTCAATCGTGAGATGGCACCCATGTATCTTGCGGTGGTATTGGGTATTCTGTTAGGGGGGGCTGTTTGTGTCTTTTTTTTAAGGGCAGGGCGTGAGGATTATTTTTATTTGTTATCTTTGGGTTGTTTAGCGTTGGGAGCTTATTTAGACAGTCATGTAAACCATTTAACGCGTCCGCAAGATATGATGTTGAGCCAAGGATTGGTGAGTTTTAGTTATGCACTTTTTTTGCCTCCTGCTCTTTTCAAAGGGTTTGTGATCGCTGGTGAGCGAGGGCCGCGTTACGTTTTAAGTTTTATTGCTGTTTTTTTGCTAACGCAGGTGACTGGGGGATTGATGGGGTCTGCTTTTTTTGGCAGCCTACAGCTTTATTTTGCCCATAAGAACTTTGAGTCCTTAACGCAAAATATTATTGTTACTGATCCGCTTATTTCTAGAGAGATGAGTACTTTATTTTCGCCTTCTTATGGTGTTTCTGTTCCCAATGGCTTGGGAAGTGAGCAGGGTGCTTCTATGTTGATAGAAAAATTTAAGTTAACAGCAAATATTTTTGCTTATGATGACGTTTTTAGGCTTTATTTTTATATTTCAATGGTTGTATTCGTTATTTTTCTTGTCGCAATGATTGTTAAATCATACTCTTTGCGTGCATCAGAAAAGTAGAGTAATGTCATAGAAAGAGGGGTGCAGAAAATGATAAAAGCATTACGGTCAAAAGCTACGATTGTTGCATTCCTATCGGGTATTACAGGTGTTTTGCTGATTTTGTGGGCTTGGAGACTTCCTCCTTTTGTGAGTAACATTCAAATAACGGATAATGCTTCTATTAAGGGCAATGTTACTCTGGTTAGTTCACAGATCTCTGGGGTGATTGCACGGATTTATGTGCAAGATTATCAACGCGTTGAAAAGGGAATGCTGCTCTTTGAGCTCGATGATTCTCTTTTTCGGCAGCAGCTTGCACGGGCACAGGCTGTTCTCGATTCAAAAAATGCAAAACTGGCAAGTATTGAATTACAAGCACAGCTTTTGCAGGGCGAAATTAATACAACAGAGGTGGAATTGGCGCGTTCACGAGCATTTTCCAATGTTGTTCCAAATAGTAAAAAGTTAGGCTTTAGTGATGCGGAAAGTTCTGTTTCTCGCCCTCTTTCACAACTCTTGACAGCTCTCGAAACAAAACGCCAATTGCAAAAACAATTAAATCTTGAACGGCAAAGTTTACAGTCAGAAATTGCGGGAGCAAAGGTGAGTGTTGAGTTGGCAAAACTTAATCTCGATCATACAAAGATTTTATCTCCTCAAACAGGTTATATTGGATTAGTTGGAGCGCGGGTAGGGCAATATGTTATGCCGGGTACACAATTGGTCTCTGTTATTTCTGATGATATTTGGATTATTGCTAATTATAAGGAAACGCAGCTTTCTCAGATGCGTGTGGGACAACCGGTTGTTTTTTCTGTTGATGCATTGAACAACAAAAAGTTAACAGGGCGTGTGGTTCGTTTTGCACCTGCTACAGGCTCAGAGTTTTCATTGTTAAAAACGGATACGGCAATTGGTAATTTTATCAAAATTGCACAACGTATTTCAGTACGGATTGCTTTAGATCCTGGGCAGGATGGGATTGAAAAACTCATTCCTGGCATGTCCGTGGTTACCTATGTAGATACTTCGCAGCGAGTCGATTCTGGAGGATGAAATTTTGGATTATTTCAGTTTAATTTTTGTGTCATTTTCTTATAGCAAGTGGGTATTCACATTGGAAGATTTCTTTTGGTTTGTTGTGATACATCTTGTAAAGTTCTTAAAATTCTTATTGTTCTATGCCATGATGTAAAATAATGTTCCTTAGAATATTAAAGCGCATGCATCTTTAATCACTTCTATTCTTTTTAAAATAACTCAGTAGTGAGGGAATGAATTTGAAAGCTTGCTTGTGGCTTTTTATAACGCTGTTATTGAGGTGTGGTGGGTGATACGAACCGCGTACGTGGACAGAGGAGGGGACTGCTTAAACAAAAAGCTCGATTATAGACTGGTGGGATGGGTAAAAACTTATCCTTTTGGGGGGGGAGGGTATAACGTTAGGAGGAAGGCGTAAAGTGCTGTGTTTTGTAAACTATAAAAAATGCCCGCTTTGAATCGGGCATTAAAAGGGGAGGTTGTTTGTTGTGTTGTTAATTTTTACGTATCAGTAAGAAACTTGCTAAAACGACTCCTGCTGCCAATGCAAGGGTTTTTTTAGGGTTTTCTTTCGCTTTTTTCTTTAATTCTGTAGCATGCTCGTTGAGATGGTAAAGTGCGTGACGGACCTTTTGTTTCCATGTGTTAAACAGTTCAGAAATGTTTTTAAAGCTATCATTTTGAGAACTCCAACGATTTACGGGGACCAGCTCTCTTTTTAAGAGTGCAATACGTTTTTTTATTTTAGCATTTTTGCTATGGGTTGAAAATAGATACATCTGTTGACTCCTTCATGTGTTATATTGTTGCATGATAGTTGGAATTGTGTTTGGGGCTTTTGCTATAACGGCTTGAAAATTGAAAGGTTGCATTAATTGTGTAGCTTGTGGGTGAGATGAAAATTAAGAGTTTGGGTTTAATGAGGGATTGCTTAATGTACTCGAGTTCATTTCATGATGGTGTTTGTTAAGGATATAAGGTGAAAAATTTTGCACAATGATGTAAGGTCCATTGAGCACTATCATCTTATGTTTTTAAAGGTGTAAGCTGGTGCTTGCATTTTTTTGCTTGTTTAAAGTGTTGGAAGAGCTTTTGGCATTTGAAACGGTTTACGGTTTATAAAGAATCTTTATTCCTTATTTATAGTTTTTATCTCAATGTTCGCTTGTGGTGTGCTGGGGAGTGGGATTATTTAAAATGAGAGAATCCTACGATATTTGCGTTTGCCATTCAAATTTTTAAAAAGATAGATTATTATAAATAAACATGTGGGCTTAATTATATAAATATCGATTTATCATGATAATTTATCGTTACTCAATTTGAATTAAACCTCCGAATATCGTAAGATTCTTTTGTTTTAAATCTGTTCCATGTTGAATCAATCAAAATCACAGGTTTGCACATCCTAAGCAGGATGAGTGTGTGGAGCGAAATTATACAAGAAAGGAGTAAAAATGCTTCTTATGAATCGTCTCAAGAGCTAAGAGCTGTCGCAACATTAGGCGGTGTCTTTCATGCAGTTTGTTTAAATTGTGCTTTGTTAGGCGTTATCTGTTGTGTTGTAAACACTGTTTTGTGGTGACGTTGATGTAAGGTATCGGCATGCAACTTAAAAATACAGTATTGTCTCTGTTTGGTTTCAGTTTCTTTTTGAATCAACCAAGTGTAGAAGTATAAACTTGAACAGAAGTAGTAGAACTTATCCGGTGCGTCTATAGAATGAATCCACTTATGAATTGTATTGCATCAGTGTTAGTAGGTAGAACCTTTTGAGAGCAATCTGTTAAGATTGGTGGGCGGTGTAATTTTCGTCCTTTGAAGCGCGGAGGAAGTCAATGTAAATAATGATTGATAGCGCAAGTTTTAAAAATTTGAGGACTTGATGAGTACAACCTATTCTTTATCTAAGCCATTGGAGCGTCGTCGGTCTGTTGGTGTTGCTGTTGGTGATGTGATCGTTGGGGGGGAGAGCCCGATTGTTGTACAGTCAATGACCAATACAGATACAGCTGATGTTGATGCAACCGTTGCGCAGATTGCTGCTCTTTGGCAAGCGGGTTCACAATTGGTTCGGATTACTGTTGATCGCGATGAAGCAGCGGCCGCTGTGCCCAAAATACGGGAGCGATTGGAGAGATTAGGATTTTTTATCCCATTGGTGGGGGATTTCCATTATATTGGTCATAAGCTTTTGTCAGAGCATTCTGCATGTGCTGAAGCGCTTGAAAAATATCGCATCAATCCTGGAAATGTTGGTTTTGGTGCAAAAAAAGATCGCCAATTTGCAGAAATTATAGAGATTGCTTGTCGGTATCATAAACCTATTCGCATTGGTGTGAATTGGGGTTCTCTTGATAATGCGTTGTTAACACGGCTTATGGATGAAAATGCACAGCAAGAAAAACCCTTATCTGTGGCTGAAGTGATGCGGGAAACTGTTGTGCAGTCGGCTTTGCTTTCGGCTACTTTAGCAGAAGAGTTAGGGTTGGGGCGTGATAAAATTATTCTTTCTGCTAAAGTGAGTGATGTCCAAGATCTTATTGCTGTCTATACCACCTTGGCAGAGCGTTGTGATTATGCACTCCATTTGGGTTTGACAGAAGCAGGTATGGGAACAAAAGGGGTTGTGGCTTCTTCGGTGGCTTTGGGCATTTTATTACAGCAAGGGATTGGTGATACGATACGAATTTCATTAACCCCTGAACCTGGTGGTGATCGAACACGAGAAGTCAAAGTTGCACAAGAACTTTTGCAAGTAATGGGGTTTCGACAATTTTTGCCTGTTGTTGCTGCTTGTCCTGGATGTGGTCGCACGACCTCGACAGTATTTCAGCAATTGGCGCAAAAAATTGAAGCGGATTTACACAAAAATATGCTCGTTTGGCGTGAAAAATATCCTGGGGTTGAAAGTTTGAAGGTTGCTGTTATGGGATGTATCGTCAATGGACCGGGAGAATCAAAACATGCGGATATTGGAATTTCATTGCCTGGCGTGGGGGAAAGTCCTGCAGCACCTGTTTTTATTGAGGGACAAAAGGTAAAAATTTTGCGGGGTGATCACATTGCTGAAGAATTTGAAGCGCTTTTGAGTGATTATATTCATACTCGCTTTGGGCAAGGTTGAGGTAAAAGTCGCATAAGGTTGAAGTAAAAATGGTGTGTCGTTTTTTAAAAACAAGCTGTCTTCAATGTGAAGAGGGTGCTGTTGTATGCTGCTTTAGCTATGGTCAATACTGTTGTTGGTTGCTTATTATTTTAGGTAAAACCAGATGATATACCTGTTTTAGAATCAGAAGCTTATGAAGGATATTAATGAGTTTGAGTGTGTTAAGACTATTAAGCAAAACGATATGAATACTTTGATAGATCCGTAAATGTTGTTGCTGGTTTTTTGGCTGCTCTTGAGACAGTGAAATATTTAGCGGATTTTGACAAATGTCAAATTATAGAAAGAACATTGTTTATTGATTTTTCAGGCATTTTCCCAGCATTTTTTGGGGTATCAAATTGATAGGATTGGAAATCCTTATAGCGGTTATAGCCCTATTTGTCGTAAAATGTAAGCTTTTATATTGATATAAAATGATGTATACGGGGGCCTTTTTGGGCGTTATTGGGGAAATGCATGACAAGTATATTAGCGTTTGGCTTTTTATTTAATGGTATAAGGATTTTAACTGGCGCCTTTATTGTCTTTTATATGCTTGAAAAAGGCTTAACGCTTATTGATATAGGTGTCATTAAGTCGTTTCAGGCTTTTATTATGATGGTTACCGATATTCCTCTGGGATATTTTGCTGATCGAAAAAGTTATAAAATATCGATCGTTTTGGCAGCTGCTTTTGCTGCTACATGGCTCTTTCTCATGGGATTTTCTACAAGCTTTTATGGTTTTCTTTTGGCAGAAACTTTTAATGCCTTATCGCTAACATTAATTGCTGGGGCTTATAATGCTTTACTTGTTCAATATGCAAAAGAAAAAGTGACATCCACTAAAAAAGTGCTTGGTTCCAGCTCTCAATATAATTACATCGGCATGTTTATATTCAGTTTAATCGGGGCATATTTTGCTGATTATTCTAGCCAATATATATGGTATATCACGGCGTTTTTAATGTTGATGACAACACTATTTGGTTTGTTTTTTCTTGATGATTTGAAGGGGGAGAATAAATCAAATAAAGCGAATTCTCTCATTTGTGAAGCTAAGGAGATGTTATCTATTTTTATTAAAGTTCCTTATATCTCTTTATGCTTTTATTTTTCATTGATTTTTTTCAATATATTCTCGCAGTATTGGCAGTGGATATTTAAAGATTATGATATTAATGTCACTTATTTTGATCTTGGTGTGACATTTTCATTGATATTGCTCTCTCAGCTATTGGCTAGTTTTCTCTTTACAAAACTAAGTGAAAGAGTGAATTTTATTTTATTGTTGTTTCTTTCGGCTTTACTGATTTTTACCATTGCTTTCTTTGAACCAAGAAAAGAAATTGCTGTCATTTTAGTCTGTATGATTTTTTATCTCATTAAGTATACATATCTTCGTGTAGAAGTTGTTTTGCATGATAGTATTAGTGATCATTTCAGGGCTACATATGAATCTTTCTTGTCAACTGTTGGGAGATTTAGCTTATTGGTATTTTTTTACATGAGTGCGTATATGGTCAATATATTTGGCTTTTTCTCACTCGTTTATATTTTTGCTGTTTATTTATTGATTTACTTGTTGGCGGTATTTTTTTTAGAAGGAACTCTCAAAAAAATTCAGTGAAAATATTAACTTATTACGATACGTGTTTTATAGGGTTTCATAGTGGGGCAAGGCTTTTATTTATTAAAGCACATCGTTGTTTTTGCATGTTGAATGAGAAAGCTGAATAGTGTCAGTTACTCTTATTTAAAATCTATGTCTGTTCAATCAATCAAAATTATGTTTTTTGTACATTATAAGTGGGCGTGGTGTAAAAATCATTAAAAAAGAAGTAAAAAGGTTTCTCATGAATATTCTTGAACGCTAAGAGTTGTTGGAAAGATGAGAAACTAATAAAGAAAAAGATTGTGCCGGATTATATGCTTATTAAGGAATGGTTATGGAGCAGTTTTCCCATTTTCATTGGTTCCTTTCTGGTAACACTTTATTTCATTAGAGCTAATTTAAACAGTTGGACAATTTATAGCCTGTTCAAAAGAGCTTTTCTCATGACTGATTTTGATATTTTGATGATCGATTTTATTGTTGGTATATTTAGCGGATTTCACCATTACCTTCTTTAAAATACGCGTCATCTTGTTGAGATATTTTCTTACATCTTTCATTTTGGGTATTTTCTCTTTGGTTGTGGCGTTAGCTCTGTATTTTCTGATGTTAGAAAATACTCTTAATCCAGATAGTAAAGAAAACCTATTTGTACGGATTTTGAATGATCCCTTCTTCTTTGAGAGATCATAAAACCAAGTACAGCAATACTATTGAGTACAATTTGATACAAACAAACCAAAAGAAATAAATACATATTGATATACTTAATAGGAATATGTTAGATTCTTCAAATTGTGGCCATTAAAAGGTAAAGCGATGAAATCGTTATTTATAACCCCTATTATAACATTTATAACTCTTTTTTCTGTATTTGTATTGTTGGGATGTACGCGTGTAGATAGTTTAGAGCAGTATAATAAACTTTACGAAGAATATATAAGTGAAAAATACGAGGCTTTTGAACATTTTCAAAAGCAGGAACAAGCAAGAAATTTCGTCTATAGCCGTGGTTATCAGAATATAGCGTCCAAATTTGATATTATATGGCATCGACACATACTTATTGTTTTATGTGGACGCTTTGTTAATTTATTACGTGGTGATTATAATGAGGAGATGTCATGGGCAATGCTACCCAATGTCATAAGCAGTTTGCGTTATGACTATAATTGGAGAGAAAGCGATTTTATCTGGGCCTATAATATGTCTATGAATTCTACCGACCCCATGATTGATTACGCGAAAAAATTTCTTAATTCTTCAAGCGGAAATGGCATCAGCCCAACAACACAAATTATTGACCTTGTGTCTAGTATGAGCGCTGGTCATAGTGAAAATACTAAACAAATAGCACGTTTTTGCATAGAGCTAAGAACGATATATGACATGATGCAACCAAGAGAAATTTATAAATGATATTGAATGGGCAAAACTTTCTCGAAGGATATTAAATGGCTATAATAGTCTTAATAATCGCGGCATTTTCTTATCCATGTTGCATGTTTGTTCATTATGGCTTCAAAAGGTGAACATATTTTCCAGCTTTGGCAACAGGCATAGGTTCATTTACAATGATGCTTTTCATCTTAATAAGAAAATTGCACTTGGATTGAAAAAACCACTTATCATAAATTAAATTGCGCTATTATATATAATAATAAGGACTTTTTTATCTTTCTGTTGCAATGGTCATTCTCTGTTTAATCTTATCAATTCTCTTTTTATGTGATGAATTGAATAAAGGAGATAAAGAGCGTGATGAATTAAAGTTGTACAGTGATCATGATTATTATTAAATTGAAGTTATTATACACTTGTGTAAATAAAAATGTTTCTGCTTTTTGAAGGAGTTCGCCGACACTATCATTCACTTTTCTAGCCCCTGATGTTGCGACAAGCTTTTGGCTCTTGAGACGATTCAGAAGAGGTATTTTTTAGCTCTTTTTTTGGTGTTTTTTTATCCACACTCCAAGTCCAGCTTGTGATGTGCAAGCCAATGGTTTTGATTGATTCAACATATACAGATTTGAAATGAAAAAAATCTTGCAGTGTTCAGGGTTCTTATTCAAGTTGAATGACCCTAGATTATTATTTTTTGTGGTTTCCTTGCGAAGAAAAGAGATGTCGGTAATAATACTGCTTTAGTTTTTCGTTTTATTGAAGTTGATGACTTTATTTACCCTATTATACTGTAAAAACACTGTTATTTGAAGTGTGCTGAAGGTAGCCTGCTTGATACATTAAGTATTTTTTTAAAGTGCGTAGTGAATATATCGAGTCTTTAGTTTAAGTGAATCACATGCGTGGAAAGTTAGGTGGGATCTACTCGACAAGAATCCAGACTGTTTACAGGGCAAATTGGGGTAAGAAACTTTGTTCTTTGGGCGATATGAAAGCCGAGATAGCGATTATATTCATTTTTTCTGATATTTTAAATACGGACTTCAAAAAAATGATACTTGAACCTAAACAACGAGCATTTTTGTAAAAGTGTTTTTAAAGAGCAAGCAATACACGAGTGAATTTACAGAATGTAACCATATTTGATCTTTTACAACAAGATAGCGTGGAAAGGCGTAAAAATTATGATTCCCTACTGAGGGCAGTGTACTCCTAGGGTTGGCAATAAACAACAGATGACTTTGATAAGGCTACAAAGCCAATCGGCATTTTTATTGTTTTTTGCGGGTTTATGAAATGCCCTGTTTTATACTTATCCTGTTTATTTTTTGCCTTATCGTTAGAAGATTAAAGACATAAAGGAGAAAATGAGTTTTCCTCTTTTCGGTTGTTTTTTATTCGGCTTTAAAGCATCCACTGTAATATCTTTTAAAACATGGTGATTATGCATTTTCACATTTTGTTTCTTTCAGTCTTTAATGGAAGGCATTTTTTATGCAAAATAGGATACCCAGAATGCATTTGTGTTATAAATTCACGCGGCTTGTTTTAATGAAATTCTTCTTAAGATTTGTCGCACCCATTTCATGATAAGGACTATAATGGAGATTAATGGTAACGTTTCTTTGAAAAGTCTATTATGCATTCAATAAATATGATGGTGTACTAAATAATAGGGCGGATGAAGTTTAATTTTGGCGTATTGCACTAAAGTGTGCTGCTTGTTGGAGGGGGAGTGCTTTAGCGCCAAAAGGATGTAAGAATGCTTCTGCTTTACTGATGAGTGTATCTCGCTTTTTTTGGGTTTCTTTAATGCCGTAAAGATGAACAAAAGTGGCTTTTTGTGCCGTTTCATCTTTCCCAGCCGTTTTTCCTAGGGTTTGCGTGTTGGCAGTGACATCAAGAAGGTCATCGGTTAATTGAAAGGCTAAACCAAGATAGGTCCCAAAATCAGTAAGTTTTTCAGTTAATTCTTTAGATGCATTGCCAATGATGGCACCTGCTTGGCAAGCAAAGCTTATCAGGGCTGCTGTTTTCATGTGTTGTAGAGTGATGATGTCAGTACTTTCTTGCGGTCTTTTTTCAGCTTCAAGGTCCAGCATTTGTCCACCTAACATACCGCCAAGTCCTGCCGATTGTGCAAGAGACGTGATCAGCTTGATTCTAATATCTGTAGATAGATTACTAGCTTTATGGGCAATGATTTCAAAGGCAAATGTTAAGAGGGCATTGCCTGCTAGAATTGCTGTTGCTTCATCAAATGCTACATGGACAGTGGGTTTTCCACGCCGGAGTATATCGTTATCCATAGCGGGAAGATCATCATGAATGAGCGAATAACAATGGATACATTCTAAGGCACACGCAACATCAAGAGAATGTTCTACAGGGACATCAAAAAGTGCAGCACTTTGAATTACAAGAAAAGGACGCAAGCGTTTTCCACCGTTCAGCACACCATAGCGCATGGCTTTGATTAAGTTTTTAGGGCGTGAAATTTCACCATTTTGGATTTGATCACTTAACAGGGTATCAAGCCGCTTTTCAACGGTATGTCCATGTTTTGCAAGAAGGGTGGTAAATTCGTGCATTCTTGCTTCCTTTGTTTTTACAAAAATGAAATTATGAAGTTTAAAGAGAAAGGTTGTCGCTTTTTCTTGTTTTCATAAAGTGGCGTCGTTTTTTATTAAAAATCAACTTCTCTTTTTATCTGTATCTCTACTGTATGCGCAAATCCCTTTTTAAACCAAATAAAAATTGAATGAAGGGCTTATAAAAAAGCTTTCATTGGTGTATAAATTTCTTAAATTTTGCAGTGTTTTTGATATTCATTTGATTATTGTGACACCATTTTTGATAACAGGAAGGTCATTTTTGGTAAGAGGAGGATCATTTTGACATTGCCTCTTCTTTTTTATCAGTGTATAATATCTTCAAATTTTATGATGTTTTTAACTGAAGCATTGTCATTTTCGACATTGCTTTTTCTGTTTTAATGGATTTGGAGTGTCTTTTTATGGCTGTACCTAAACGAAAAACCTCTCCAGCGAAGAGGGGCATGCGCCGTTCGGCTGATGCTCTGAAGGCGCCGACTTATATCGAAGATAAAAATTCTGGTGAATTGCGTCGTCCTCATCACATTAATTTGAAAACGGGAATGTATCGCGGGCGTTCCGTTTTAGTGGTTAAAGACTGAGCGTTTTATCTCTTTTCCAGAAATAGGCTTCCTTTGATATAACGGTGAATGCACGGGCAGGGTGCGTTTTTACTTTTTGCTTTAAGGTGGGTGTTGAGGCGTCCTTGCGTCGTCCTCATCACATTAATTTGAAAACGGGAATGTATCGCGGGCGTTCCGTTTTAGTGGTTAAAGACTGAGCGTTTTATCTCTTTTCCAGAAATAGGCTTCCTTTGATATAACGGTGAATGCACGAGCAGGGTGCGTTTTTACTTTTTGCTTTAAAGTGGGTGTGTGAGGGAGATTTTTCCGTAGAAAATGATACTATTGTGGGAGAGATTTTCTTGTTTTCTTGAGAAGCTAGACAAGGATTGTTTGTGTACAGTTCTTTTATGATGACTGAGTTAAGAGCTTTTTATTGGTGTCGGTATAAGTTAGCTTAGTAATGGAGCCATTTTTCTTAAAAAGATTTTTAAAGAGTTTTCTTCTAGAGAAGATAAAAGGCAAGAATAAAAATAATCAATGTTGTCATAATTGCAAAATTGTATATTCCATTTGTATCGTTCTAAAGTTTATTCATATATTTACTTTAGGGGGACGTATATTTCTAATCCTATTAGACCGAAAAATATCGTTGTTTAGGGTGGTTATATAAAACCATGTAAGATTTGATGCATGAAGTGTGTTTTATGAGAATATGGGATGAATATTAAGGCAATGGTTTATCCATAGAATTTATGTTGTGGCATGCGCTTTTCAGTAAAAGAATAGTGTCCTATGTCAATATAACATTGATGTATAGATAATTCATTGTTTTGCGCCTTGAATGAAAGGCTTATCGTGGGATTATTTCATTTCAAATCTATTTCATGCTGAATCAATGACAATCATTTGCTTATACGTTATAAAGGGGCTGGTATGGAGGCAAAAACTGTATAAGAAAGGAAAAAATATCTGTAATGAAGGCTCTCAAATGTAAAGCTGAGTTGCGAGATTGGGGGCTAACTGTATGATAGTGCTAACGTGTTCTCTTATAAGCAGAAAAAAGAAAATCGTTGCAAAACAGAGGGTGTGCTTATTCAATAAGCTTTAATTTTTCTGATGATAAAGGCATATAAGAATTTTTTATGAGCATCACGCTTTCTGTTCATATATTTTTCTTATCTTGATGAATATAAGGGATTTATTACGAACAGCTTATAAAGTAAGTAAACGTAAAATCAGATTTATCATGTATGGGATTTTGCAAAGTGTTTTATAAAGCCGGTATGGCTCTCTAATCCATAGCCGGTTTATTAATGGTTTTATGGTATTGTTTACCTTATACAGTTTGTGTTTTTTGTTGTCTGTTGATCAATATCCAATTCTCAGCAGTATTTTTGAAATAGAGATTGAGCCTCTTAAAGGCTTTATGATTTCGTTCTAGATTTTGTGTGTTCGATTGACATAAGAATACTGCATGTATTTTTTTGCATAATCTTTGAAATGGAAATATAACCTCATTTTGGAAAAATATAAAGTTGCAAGGGTAAATGCCAACATTCATTCTTATTGTCATTTTTTAATTTAGCTTTACAGCTTTCAAAAGTATCTAAAGGAATCTCTTTTAAAGAATGGAGATTACAGTTTATTTTATGCTTTTGTTTATCGCGTTTTGGTGGGTATGCTTTTCATGTAAAATAGAACGTTCAAGACAAAATATGCTTGTGTTGTACATTCAAGCACTTTTTTTAATGTTTCTCAATGTTTGTGGTATCCATTTTATAACGGCGCTTATGAGGGTATAATGGTAAAGTCTTGGTGAAGTGTATAAACTTCATAGAGTATTATCATCGTTATGCTTCATAAAAGAGCAAGCCAACTCCTGTATATACTTTGCTAGCCTTCAATGTTAACTTGCAGCTCTTGGCATTTGACAGGGGTTATTATAGGCGTTTTAGTCCTTTCTTGTACAGTTTTTATCCATATGTCTGCCTCGCTTGTTATGTGCAAGCAAGTAATTTTGATTGATTTAGCATAGAAAGATTGCGAATGAGATAATCTTACGATATTTAGGCGATATTTAGGGTTCTAATTTAATATGAATAATGCTATATTATTATAAATCAATGTGTTATATATAGTGATAAGCAAATGAGGAGTCAGCCTAAGGTGGACCTTAGTGACCAATTAAACTTTTTACAGATTGGTGGCTGATTGAAAAACTTTGTCCTTGAGAGCACAAAGAGTGTAAAAAATAAGACCAGCAAAAAGCTGGTCTTATCAAAATATTCCGTTACGATGAAAGAGTGTATTATGCAGCGTAGACAGCTTTGCTGTCTTCATCTGTTTCTTCTCTCTCAGTTTTAAATTCACGTTTTGGCTTGTTGGAAAGATGCATCTCTATGAGATTGATCGCTTCTGTTTCAGAAAGATTATTAATAACCGCAATTTCACGGGCCATTCTTTCAAGAGCAGCAGTGTAGAGTTGACGCTCAGAGTAGGATTGTTCAGGTTGTAGAGTAGAGCGGAAAAGATCACGGACGACTTCGGCGATACAAATAAGATCTCCTGAGTTGATTTTAGCGTCATATTCTTGCGCACGACGTGACCACATGGTTCGTTTAACACGTGCTTTCCCGTGTAAGATTTTTAAGGCACGTTCAACGGAATCACCAGCAGATAATTTACGCATTCCAACGGAAAGGGCTTTTGCAATGGGGACTTTGACATCCATTTTATCTTTCGCAAAATGAATGACAAAAAGTTTTAATTTGTGTCCTGCAACTTCTTGATCTTCAATGGCTGTAATTTGTCCAACTCCATGAGTAGGGTAGACAATATATTCAAAGGTTGCAAATTCTTTAGTCTTGGAGGGTGTTCCATGTTGGGATGCCATAGTGTAGTTTACTCCCTTATGATCAACAAATGTATCGGAAAACAGGTTATAAACCTGAGGGTTGAGTTTTCTTTAACCAAGTATATCGTATCAATTAAGTGAGCATAAAAGCCGCGTACTTTTAAATCCAACAAAAATGTCTTTACTACAAAAAGCAAAGAAAAATACTTAGAAAGATGATCATGTTAAAATAACACTAACATCAAACATCAAAAGAATCAATCATTTCGCTTAAGGATTTTTTTTATTTTTACAAGAAAAGGCTTCAAATTGTTGAAAGAGAAGGCTGTACACTGTACCATTACTATTCTTCATCTCCTGGATTTTCTGAAAAATACTTTTCTAGTTTATTTGAAACGCCATCCATTTCTTTTGCTTGAGGAAGAGGAGCTTTTCTGGTGGTCAGATTAGGCCATTTGTTTGCATAATGAAGATTAAGTTCTAACCATTTTTCAAGCCCAGGCTCTGTATCAGGCTTAATCGCTTCTGCTGGGCATTCTGGTTCACAAACACCACAATCGATACATTCATCGGGGTGAATGACCAACATATTCTCACCTTCATAAAAACAATCAACAGGGCACACTTCAACACAATCAGTATATTTGCAAAGAATGCAGTTGTCAGTTACTACATAAGCCAAAATCAAACTCCATTTGTTACTTTAATGCTCTTTAGAGGAAAGCGTGTGCGTGTTTTTGGTGAGTTGATCGCGTAGCACTGCTAATTTCGCAAAAGGTGAATCAGGATTAAGGCGCTTTTCTTTTTGAAAGGGCTTATGATTTGCACGTTTGCCTGGGGATTTTTGGAATTTATGAGAATGTTTTGTTTGTGATAGTGCTTCGTGAGGAGAATTTTCATTTCTGTTTTTTTCTAGAGCACTCTTTGGTTTATTTTGCCACTTATTTCCAGATTTATCACGTTTTTTTTGTGTGCGGTGGTGAAGTTGATGCCTATAATGCCATAATAAAATAACTTTATCTTCTGCTGCAGGGAGGGGGGGCTTGGCAAAATTCCCAACAGGTTCAGCTGCTGGTAAACGATTGATGTTATTGGGGCGTTTTTCAACACAAGAGGATGAGGTGTTTTTTTCTTCTTGTGTTGTTTCTAAAGCATTTATTGTTTGCCATTGATGGCCAACGCATTCTGCTGCAGGAACATCTTGTGTTGTCCCATTGACAGGCGAAGAGGTTTTGTGTGCAAGGAGATTTTGTTCAAAAACAGCATTGCTTATGCTGTACGATTGATAGCCAAGCCCTTTGAGGATTTCTTCCATATCGTTTGTATTGGCTCCAAGAATAGACATCATGGCTGGTGTAATAAAAAAACTTTTGCCATCATAGGCGCCATCGGGTTTGGGATCACTTCCTTGTTTCCAATGAAGTGCGGGGCGAATGAGATTGGCAAGACGTTCTAAAATATCAATCCGTACAGCACGTCGTCCTAAGATTCGGTAGCCAGCTAATTGATAAAATTGGCGGTTATAGGTAGGGTCAACAATCAAAGAGGTTCGACCAGCAGATAATGCTGCGAAAACTTCACCCAAACCAGTTTGGTTTTGTTCTGCATTTTGAAGGTTCCATAGGAGGGTTATGGCTTGAACCGGAGCGGGTTTAAGCATTCCTGCAACATAAATATGAAAAGCGCCAAAACGCACGCCTAGACGCCGAAGCACGGCACGTGATTCTTGCGCAAGACCTTTGACAAGGTTTAAAACTTCGCGGCGGGGTAAAATCCCTAAAGAGTTAACAAGTTGTAAGGCAAGACTGTTTGTTGAATCCGCTAAGTTATCAGCATTGCGCAAATCAAATAAGGGTTTTAAAGTCGTTTCAAAATGAAAGGTTACAAAGCGCTCTAATCGTTTTACAACGTTATTGCGCGATTCTCCTGTGAGTTGTTCATCTGCTAAAACAATCAGTTTTGGTTTGAAAAAATCTTCTGTTGCCACAAGTTTTCCCACAGGTTGACCAATCCAGCGTACAATTCCATCAGAACTGAGAGTAAAATTTCCATTTGCACAGGCACAAAAACGTACTGCGCGTTTGGAAAAAGCAAGAATCAAATTTTCATTTTCACTCTCTGTTGAAATTTGATTCTCAGCTGTTTGATCAATGCTGTTTTGGTTAGCATAAAAACGAAAACCTTCAAATTTACCCTTTCCGTGTTTTTCAATGAGAATATCATCCTGAAGAATCTCATTCTGTTGAACAATCTTGCTATCCATGATCATTTTCTTTCTCAATGCGACACTGGTAAAAAGCCTTGTGCGACAATTTCATAATGATGCTCTTTCTTTAACACGTTTGTTGTGTTTTCTTCAATCACTCTTGTCGTTTTTTGATGCTTCTTTTTGCGCCTTTAAAATTTAGATGCTTCTTTTTTATTCAGTTTTCATTCAGTTGGGATGTTTTATATTTGTAAATTACACTTATTGGTTGTGTTGTAAAGCTGAAAGCTGAAAAAATCTTCAATTTAAAAGGAAAAGGAATCGGTCATTAAAAAATAGCATTTGTTTTGCCTGATCATTTTATTTTTTTGCTATTTTGTTATGAAAAGTGAAGAAAAAGTTTTTTCAAACGTTTCATAGGCTAAAAGGCATAATGCAGGGGCATTTTGTAGGTGAAATTATGTCTTATGACAAGAAGTTTTACCATGACAATGAAAAAAACAATTGCGATTATAAAATTACACGCTAAAGTAGCACGTACAGAAGTTAACAACTTTTGAGTTCTTTTTTTAAGAACTAAAAGAACAATGATGTCGTTGCCAAATCAATTTTGATAATTTTAATCGCAAGGGGTTATTATGGGTAATCTTTCAAATGCTGTTTATAAAAGCAGCAAAAATTATAGCGATGCAGACAAAAGCTTAGGACGTAATATGATGCGTTCTGCTATGCAAGCACCTTATCTTGAACGGCAAAAAGAGCATGATTTGGCTCTGCGGTGGAAAGACAAACGTGATGATGATGCCATGCATCAAATTGCAGCGGCTCATATGCGTTTAGTGATTGCTATTGCTAATCGCTTTAAACGTTTCAAAATGCCATTGGGGGATTTGGTACAAGAAGGGTATGTCGGACTATTGGAAGCTGCTGCACGTTTTGAACCTGATCGGGAAGTGCGTTTCTCAACGTATGCGACATGGTGGATACGCGCTTCTATTCAAGATTATATTTTGCGAAATTGGTCAATCGTTCGAGGGGGAACCAGTTCTTCGCAAAAAGCACTTTTCTTTAATCTTCGGCGTTTGCGTGCAAAACTGATACAAGATGATAGTGCTTTGTCAAAACAGGATATTTTTCGCACAATCGCTGAAAAACTCGGTGTTTCCGTGCGCGATGTTGAAACAATGGATTTTCGTTTTTCCAGTTCTGATAATTCCTTGAGTGTTTCTGTTTCTGAGAACAGTGATAATCCCATTGCTAAGATGGATGTTTTGGTGGATGATAGTCCTCTTCCTGATGCTTTAATTGAGCAAGTCATTGATGGTCAACGGCGTACACAATGGCTTTACGATGCGTTGCAAATTCTCAACGAACGGGAGTTGGAAATTATTCGCTTTCGTCGCTTAAATGAAGAGGGTGCGACTCTCGAAGTTTTGGGTGAAAAGTTAGGAATCTCGAAAGAGCGCGTGCGTCAAATTGAAGCTAGGGCTTTGCAAAAATTGCGTTCTGCTCTCCTTACGATTCATTCAGAAGATGCTTACGATATATAAGTAGTGAAGGGCTTTTGGGGGGAGGAAAGAGAATATATTAAGTGGGGGCATATGAGAATATGATAAAGTCAGTTTTAGGGGATGGCCGAATTTGTTTAGGAATATGCCTTCTTGGGAGCGCTACTGATAAACAGAGGAAGATAGGGGCTGTTAGTTAGAGGAAATATATATATCAAACGGAGGCCTATAAAGGCATGATGAAGTTGGATTTTAAAGTGTTCCTCTTTATTTTCGAATATGCTTTAAGGGGGAGGGCGTGATACAGACAGAAAAGAATCAAAACTGTAACAGATGAGAAGAAAGGCTTATTCTGTAATAATTTTCACTTTTGCACCTGCGGGTAAAGTTTGCGTTGGTGAGAGGGCGTTGAGAATGCGAAAGAGTTTTTCTTTATATGGTGTGTATTGCATTTTATCTGCAAGATTTGCAACGGTTTCTCCTTGTTTAACACGGACAACACGGATTTTTAAGGGCTGCAATTTTTTTAACTGTGAAGATGAAAGAGAATGAAAGCTTTGTAGCGTTTTTTGGGCAACCTCTGCAAAATTTCGAGAATTATGTGGGGCGGCCGTCAAAAAACGAAAGATGTGGTTGTTGAATGGAATGACAACTACATCAAATTGCCATTGCTCATTGGTAGCATGGGCCCGTGCTCCAAGTAAACTTTGGCTTTGGAATCCTTGACGCGTAAATTCTTGATTGGGGAGCCCTTGAATTGTGATGGGGCGGATAGATGATTGGTCTAGACCGATAATCCAGCCGCTTTTCAAATAATCACTCGCAGATATTTCAGCAGGATGTGGAATAGCGTCAAAACGAATCGCAATTTTATCTGGTCCACTGGCCCAAACAGTGTGTGCTGAATGTTCTATTGTAAAATTGTTTGGAACAGAAAAAGCTATGCGCAATTGTGGGTGAATAAATTGGTTGCCTCGTACAAAACCTGTATAAAAGCCTCCTCCAAAAATTATGCCATCAATGCTTTTGAGAAAAGAATCATGATCGGATATTTTACTATTCCCTTTACTGATTTTACGCGCTTTTTCTATCGCAAGCCGAATGCGTTGAGGGGTGGTTGGGTGGGAGGCTAAAAAATCTAGAGAGGCATTTTGGGTGCCAGAGATATTACGAAAAGCACTATAGGCTTCCATTGTTTGAAGAAAGCGCGGTGAAGCAAAAGGATCATATCCTGATTGTTGGAGCATTTCGAGCGCAATGGAATCAGCTTCCAGCTCTTGATTGCGGGAAAATTGCGCGAGTTGTTGCTTGTTTTGCATAGGGTTATGAAGTTTTTTGCCAATAGAAGAAAGAAGATGTGAAGACATGTGATTGGTCATCTTTAATTGAGCTTCTTTTTGTAGGCGTAAAATGCCATGATTGGCTCTGATATGCGCTATCTCATGGGCTAAAATGGCTGCAACTTCTGAAGAATCATTGGCTAATGCCAGCATACCACGAGTGATGTAGATCGAGCCGTTGGGGAGTGCAAATGCGTTAACAGTTTCTGAGTTTAAAATTGTGACAGAATAGCTTTGATGAGAACTATGTGATGCAACTGCCAGTTTACGGACAATTTTTGCTAAAAGGTGTTCAAGTTTTGCATCATGATAAGCGCCACCATACATTTGCAAAATACGTGGGTGTTGCAGAGCGCTTAATGTGACATAGATATTGTGGTTGTTGGTACGTTTGATCGTTTTAGAAGAAGTGGAAGAAAGCCTTTCATTTTGAGAAAAGGGTGTATGACAAGCGGAAAGGAGAAACGTTAAACTTATGAAAGTTGCTTTATACAAGCACGAGCGAAAAAGAAAATTTTCTTGAAAAATAGGGTGTATTGGATCACGATGCACGTTGTTTCTGCAGTGTAATTTGGCAAATTTCATTTGTATCTTTGTATCGTGTGTTTGTTGTAAGATAAGCTTTAGGGATAAAGATATATCACGGTTATTGTTTATAAAAAAAGGCTCTTATTTATAAAAAGGGTGCTCTAGAGAGGAAATTTTGTGAAAGGCAAAGTATGGCATGACAACATTTACGATATTGTTAAATGGCGATGTTTATATCACTGATCGTTTGCTTAATCAAATTCAAAACAGTCGGGTGATTGCTGCGGATGGTGGTATGCGTCATGCGGCAACGCTTAATGTAACGCCTGAGTTGTGGTTAGGAGATTTTGATTCATCAGATGAGAATTTAATCCGCCAATATAGTCATGTTCCGCGTGAAGTTTTTCCCTCTGATAAAGATATGACAGATAGTGCTCTGGCATGTGAAAGAGCGCTGCAAAAGGGTGCTAAAAAGCTTATTTTATGCGGTGCTTTGGGAGGGGAACGAAGTGATCATAGCCTTTCTCATATGACGCAAGCGTTGATGATGGCTGAAAGGGGTATTTCAGTGTTGTTGACAAGCGGTTTGGAAGAAGGTTGGCCGGTTTTGCCAAAGCCTTGTTCGTATGATTTGCCTAAGGGATGTTTGTTTAGTCTTATCGGTTTTTCTGATTTAAAAGGTTTAACTCTTAAAGGGGTAAAATGGCCAGTTTGTGATAAAAATGTGTTATTTGGCTCTTCTTTAACACTTTCTAACCGTATTTGTGGAACCTTTTCTTGCCATTTAGGTTCTGGAAAAGCTATATTGTTAGCGTCTGTGCCTATTCCATAAAGCTCTTCCAATATATTTTGAATAAGGCAGGGGGGGGGCCTAGTGATGAAGTGCCGACATAAACGATATATGTATTGATCTTGAGAAGGAAAGGTTTTGATATGTTAAAATCAATTTTTAAAGTGGCCGTTGTTTCAGCCATTGGTTTCAGTTCAGTCGCTTGTACTACAAACGATGAACGCGTTGCACGTTACGGCGTAGGAGGAGCAGCAATCGGTGCTTTGGCTGGAACTGCTATTGCTGGAAGTACGCCTGGAGCAGCACTGACCGGTGCAGCATTTGGTGCTTTGGCTGGAACAGTAACAGGTGCAGCTGCAAATCAAAGAAAACAACAAAGACAGGCATCACAATTGTGCACGTATCGTGGTCGTAGAGGGCATGTTTACCAAGCACCTTGTGGACAGAGAGTTCCTGTACGGCAATTGTGTGCTTACCGTGATGCAAGAGGGGGAATGTATAAAGCACCTTGTCCGCGCCGCGTTCGTTAATGGCGGTGCCGCTTCTGCGGCTTGACCGCATTTTCTTAAATTTTGGAAAAACGCCTTTGCTCAATCAAGCTTCTTTATCGGTTGAGCAGGGGGCACGTATTGCGTTGGTTGGCCGTAATGGTTGTGGAAAATCAACCTTATTAAAAATTGCCGCAGGAATATTAGAGCCTCATGGTGGCGAAATTTTTCGCCACCCGCGAGTAACAATCCGTTATGTCTCACAAAATCCCGATTGTTCAGGATTTGAAGATATTAATGCTTATATGGAAGCAGGGCTGGACGATACATCTGATGTCCAGTGGATCAATACGCTTCGCACAAATTTAGGTTTTTCTGGGACGGAAAAATTGGAAACGCTTTCGGGAGGTGAAAAGCGGCGTGTTTCATTGTTACGGGCCATTGCTGCAAAACCCGATATTTTGTTCTTAGATGAACCAACCAATCATCTTGATTTACCAACTATTGAATGGCTGGAAGCTGTTTTGGCTTCTTTGCGTTCAGCGATTGTGGTGATTTCCCATGATCGGCGATTTTTAGAAAATGTTACGCAGTCAACGGTATGGCTTGATCGTGGCACAACCAAAAGACTGGAAAAGCGTTTTTCTGAGTTTGAAAATTGGCGTGATAAAGCACTGGAAGAAGAAGCCATCGAACAGCATAAATTGGGGCGCCAAATTGCTCGTGAAGAGCAATGGTTGCGTTATGGCGTGAGCGCACGGCGTAAGCGTAATGTACGGCGCTTAGGCGAATTAAAAGACTTAAGACAGCGTCATCAAACCTATAAAGGGCAGCCGGGAAATGCACTTTTGACAGCAGCGAAAAGTCATGATTCTGGGCAATTGGTGCTTGAAGCAAAGAAAATTTCAAAATCCTATGGTGATCGCATTATCGTGAAAGATTTCTCTTTGCGTATTCAGCGGGGTGATCGAATCGGGTTGGTGGGACCCAATGGTATCGGAAAGACAACGCTCCTTTCTGCATTAATTGGGCAAGAAGCCGTGGATAATGGAACGGTGAGGCATGGCTATAACCTCTCCATGGCATTGCTTGATCAGCAACGTATTTTAAATGAAGAAGAAACTTTAGCGCATTATTTAACGGGAGGAAGAGGTGATACTCTTGTGATCAATGGGCTGGAGCGGCATGTGGTTTCTTATATGAAAGACTTTTTATTTTCACCGGAACAAGCACGCACTCCCCTTAAAGAATTTTCCGGGGGAGAAAGAGCACGCCTCATGCTTGCACGACTTCTTTCTCGTCCTGCAAACTTTTTGATTCTTGATGAACCGACCAATGATTTGGATATGGAAACTTTGGATTTGTTGCAAGAATTTATTGCTGATTTTGCGGGGACAGTATTGTTGGTCAGCCATGACAGAGACTTTTTAGATCGTACTGTAACGCATATGTTGGCACCTCAAGGTGATGGTCATTGGGTTTTGTATGCGGGCGGCTATAGTGATATGATGGCGCAAAACCAGCATGCTCTTCGCTTACAACGCAAAAGAACAGAATTATCGCAACGTAAAGCACCTTCAAAATCTCATACGGGAGAGCTTTCAAAGCAGGACACATCAACAGATGATCGCTTGATAGGGCGGGAGAAAAAAACACGAGGTAAATTGTCTTATAAGCAGGTTTATGCATTAGAAAAATTGCCTGAAGAAATTGCTGTTTTGCAGGACGAAATCAAAAAAATTGAGCAAGAACTCTCTGATCCAGCCCTTTATCGCAGTGATAAAGAGCGTTTTGAGCGTTTATCAACAGCGTTGGAAAAAAAGAAAAATACTTGCACACAAAAAGAAGAAGAATGGTTAGAGCTTGAAATTTTACGCGAAGAAATGGAAGCGCGTTCACGGTAATGTTTCAGATATTAAGATCTAAGCATTTTAATTCGTATTGCATCATCGCTTTTCTTTGATTTGTTACAAGAGTTTGTGGCTGATTTAGCGCGAACAGTGTTGTTGACGGGTTATGGCAGAGACTTTTTAGATCGCACTGTAACATATAGCACCTTAAGGCGATGGTCAGTGGGATTTGTATGTGGGGGTAGTGATATGGTAGCGCAAAACAAGCATGCTCTGAGCTTACAAGACAAAGAAACAAAACTATCTTTGCCGTGAGTTTTTTCAAAATTTCGTATATGGAAGTACGCCAATTCCCTTGCATATTTTGCTCGCTCTTAGTGTTGCTATAGCGCCCCTTGGAATTTGAGAGCATTCATAAGAAACATGCCCTTGTCTTTACCTTATGCTTTAAACATACCACCCCCGCTTATGATGGAAAAGCAAATGATCCTCATTGATTCTAACGTAAGAAGTGTTGTGATGAGGAAAGCTTACTGTATTTGATGTTATAATTTAAGTTTAAAAATGATGATTTTCTAGGATAAATCAACGTGTTATTGTAACATTTCTAGGAGGAGGAAATGATGGCAATTAAAACAAAGCGAACAATTTCCACATTGATCGGTTTAGAAGATGCAGCTGAGCTGTCTTCTTATTACCTCCGTAATGCAAATCATCTGCGTCCTTTTGAACCTGTTAGATCTGATGGTTATCACAGCCTAACAGCTTGGGAAATACGAGCCAATGCATTTGCTTGTGAAAGCGTACAAGGACAAGCATACCGATATGCTGTACGATTAAAAAATGAAAATACAATTATCGGTGTTGTTAACTTTACAAATGTGGTTCGGGGTGTTTTTCAAGCCTGTCATCTTGGTTTTTCTCTTGATGAAAAACAACAAGGAAAAGGTCTTATGTTTGAGAGTTTATCGGCTCTAATACGCCATATCTTTCATGTTTATCATCTACATAGAGTGATGGCAAATTATAGACCTGAGAACATAAAAAGCGAACGTTTATTAAAACGCCTTCATTTTGAAAAAGAAGGCTATGCCAAAGACTATTTGATGATTTCTGGAAAATGGAAAGATCACATTCTAACCTCTCGAATCAATGATCTTTATGAGTCCGTTAATAGATTCGAATAAAGTTTTGTTAAGGGTCTTTTTATCAAATGTGTAAATATGCTGAATTTTTCCCTATCCTAAAAGACTAAGATCTTTAACCACCTCTTCTTTTGTAAACAGTTCAGATTCTCGTTTAGCGGATTTCAACTGCTGACTATTTTCATATGTTTCTTTTCGTAGATAAGAAATTGATTTATCATCATAACTCATTTTTTTAATTTGAAGAGAGTCCTCAATATCGGAAGACTTTCTCACTTCAAATTTATTGATGTTTAATCATAAAAACACCTCTCTTGCACATCACAAACTGAGTTGGCATAGATTGGCATACAAGTGAGGGTTTATGTGGATAAACAATGATTGAAGAATAAGAATAAAAATTCTCTGTATAAATCCTTTTAAATGTGAGGGCTGTTGCAATATTGTGTATTCTGTGACCGATAGTCTCGTTACAAGTTACACAAACTGCTTATTATTGGGTAAAATTTTATACATTCATTTGTTTTTTGCCATTTGTTTTTTGCATTTTCTTTTCTTAAAAAAATTTCCAACGTTATCAATGGTTTTAATTCATACCAAGCGCATTTTTATAAAGCTCAATGATTGCTTCTTCTTCCATTCGTTCATGTTCTTCTTTTTTACGCAGCCGTATAATGCTTCGAACAGCTTTACTATCGAAACCAGAGCCTTTAAGTTCAGTGTAAACGTCTTTAATATCATCAGAAATGGTTTTTTTCTCTTCTTCTAGCCGTTCAATACGTTCGATAAAAGAGCGTAATTGGTTTACGGATATAGCGTGTGTTTGATCGGTTACTGTATCGTTCATTGTATTTTTCTCCAGGTTATATATTTTAAGTTGTTTTTCGACGACGAATTTGTGTTAAAAAAGCTTGAAAATAAAAAGTAAATCAAGCTACACAGCTTTTTTACAAATTGACTTTAAATATTTTGTAAAATTTTTAAGATATATGCATTGATAAAAGGGCTATAAAAAGAAAAATATAAAAATATACGTTTTAGATTTGAAAAGCTTTAAAAAAAAGAAATGTGTAATTTGTTTTGAGAATTTGGCATTATAGAGGAAGTTTTGTGATTTTAAAAAAGCGATATTGGGTGTTTCAGAAAGGATTAAAAGTTTTTCTCTTGAGCATTTTGCTCTTGTTTCCCCTTGTTGTTTTTGCAAAAGCTGACTTTAGAGTTTGTAATACAACCCAGCAGTCTGTAGGGGTTGCTCTTGGATATCGTACATTTTCAGGATGGGTGAGCGAAGGCTGGTGGACGGTACCAGTGACGGAATGTAAAACTTTAATTGAGGGGCCTCTTGCTTCACGGTTTTATTATTTTTATGCGGAAGGGGCACAAAAAAAAGGGAACTGGGCAGGCTCTGTGACCATGTGTGTGCAAGATAGCCAATTTACTATTCAAGGGGTTCATGATTGTTTCCCTCGAGGATATCAAAAGGCTGAATTTAAAGAGATCGATACCGGAAATCAAACCAGTTGGATGGTACAGTTGACGGATGAGTCTTTGTTAAACAATTCAGTTATACCTTCTCTTTCAGGAAATTCTCCACCGTGAAACGTGCACGTAAAGTAAAAATTATTGCGACTCTTGGTCCTTCTTCTTTTTCTCGTTTGATGATTGAGAAGCTTTTTAGGGCAGGAGCAGACGTTTTTCGTCTTAATATGAGCCATACTGATCGTGATATGCTGGGTGATTTGGTCGAGTCTATACGAGAAGTTGAAAAAACAGTTCGACGCCCCATTGGTATTTTGGTGGATCTTCAGGGGCCAAAACTGCGTGTGGGGCGTTTTGCTAAGGGGCAAGAAGATTTGCGTGTTGGGCAAAGCTTTACATTAGATAATCGCGATGTTCTTGGCGATGCGCAGCGTGTTTTTTTCCCTCATGAGGATGTATTTGCGGCTGTTAAACCAGGGGACCGGTTGTTGATTGATGATGGAAGAGTGGAACTGCGCGCGCAAGTATGTGATGATCACTTTGTTCAGTGCCGCGTGGTTTCTGGTACCCGTATTTCTGATCGAAAAGGTGTGAGTTTTCCCGATACAATTTTGCCTTTTGATTCGATGACCTTAAAAGATAAGGAGGATCTTCAGGCTCTTTTACAGCACCCTGTTGATTGGGTTGCGCTTTCTTTTATTCAACGTCCAGAAGATATTATAGCGGTGCGTCAGTTGACGAAAAACAAGGTGTCTTTGATGGCTAAAATCGAAAAGCCTCAAGCCTTGGAGCATATAGAGAAGATTATTGAAATTTCCGATGGGATTATGATTGCACGGGGTGATCTCGGTGTGGAAATGCCTCTGGAAAGGATTCCTGCACTTCAGATGGAGTTGATAAAAGCTTGTCGTTTAGCTGGAAAACCGGTTGTGGTGGCAACACAAATGCTCGAATCAATGATCACATCTCCTGTTCCCACACGCGCAGAAGTCTCAGATGTTGCTACAGCCGTTTATGCAGGAGCGGATTCGGTGATGTTGTCTGCTGAATCTGCTTCTGGTCGTTATCCTGAAGAAGCTGTGCTTATGATGGACCGAATCGCGCGGCAAATTGAGCAAGATCACACTTATGCCGCTCAGGTTGGGGCACAACATCCTGCACCAGAATCAACAGGAACGGATGCGATTTCTCTTGCTGCGCGTCAGATTGCTGAAACACTTGCGCTATCCGCTATCGTTGCTTATACGGTTTCAGGAACAACGGGGGTGCGCGCCTCTCGTGAACGCCCTAATAGACCGATTATTGCTTTATCGCCCATTGTGGAAACAGCACGGCGTTTGGCTTTAGTTTGGGGGCTTCATTGTGTGGTCACGCAAGATGCACGGAGTTTAGAGGATATGGTTGATCGAGCAGCAGCTATTGCATTTCAGGAAGGCTTTTGCAAAGGGGGAGATCGCTTCCTTGTGACAGCTGGTGTTCCCCTTGGAACGCCTGGTGCGACAAATCTCTTGCGTATTGCTTCTGTCTCCCAAGATGGAACGAAGGGGATTTGAGCCGTTTACGCATGGTGTTTTTTCATGCGCCTTTGAACAGGCTTTAAAAACAACGGGTGTGCGCCTCTTGTGAATGCCTCCATAGACCCATTATTCTTTTATCTCCTATCCTAAGATAGAAAGGTATTGCGTTAGGTCGTCCAGTTTGGGGATGGAAGCAGATGCGGTGATGTTGTCTGTTGATTTTGTTTTAGTTCTGAGGAAGCTTACGGTAGGGCATTTAATGGGAGCCCCCCTTTTATTTCATTGAGACAGATTGGGGATGCTTTATTGATGTTTATACGAGCGAGATGTTTATTGATAATGAGAGTTCATTCTTTCGCTTTTTGGATAAGAGCCTTGAAATTTTTCCCATTTTAAACTTTTGCAAACAGAATTGAATAAAGTTAAAATTATGTGCCTAAAAAATCGTACTGGTATGTTATGAGAAAAAGTGATGGGTGAATGTGTTTTTAAAATATGCTTTGTCGAAGCATTTGCAACATATTGATTTATAATGATAATATAGCATTGTTCAATTTGAATTAGAACCCCAATATCGTAAGATTCTCTCATTTGAAACTTGTTCATGTTGAGTCAATGATAACTCTTCACTTGCACGTCATAAATGGGTGGGCAATAGCGGGTGTGCCTTGCGGGTAAAACTGTACCAATTATGAATCGTTTTTAGTGCCAAGGACTGTCGCAACAATGAGGGCTGGTAAAGTGTATGATGGTGCTGGTTTCCACTTTCACAGGTGTGGAGGTTTTTAGGGTGGAGGAGAGGGATAGAGTATAGAGTGTTGTGTTATCAGGATAAAGATGGCGGTCGAGAATGTTTGCAAAAACTATTACTGTTGTTTGTGATGTTTGAAGTTGTATGAGATTAACATAATCTTTTAGTTTGGCTTTTTTCCTGCTCTCAAGGATGAAAATTCTAAAACCCACGCTGATTTGTACACAATATGGCCCTTCTTGGTGCGGTTCTCGTCTGCTGGATATTTCAGGGCAGAGACTGCATGGTGCTTATATCATCTATCATCAAATGACAGTGTTTTATGATAATAGGATCAAGTTATTTTTAATATATAAATCTGCTTGATGCTATTCTAGGGAAAAAGAACTTTTGATAGGATTACAGCTTATGGGGAATATGGGTAAATATGCATAGAGTTGTTTGTTTTTGGAGGATGCTTTATTTGTTTGTTGCTGTTGTAATTTATATGACTCATTTACAATGATGTTGCTCTTGTTAGTCCGTTACGCTGAAAGACACTTCATTTGAAGCATGGTAATATAAGGCAAGCCTCCTTGATACTATGAAGTATTTGTGTGTAGGTGAAATATTCAAGGGAGAGCCTTTTTATCAAGCTTTAAGTGTAAATGAACTTTATAAATGATGAGTCACTGGAATCTTTTCGATAAAGAAACCAGACTGTTTTAGAACTGGTAGAGGGTTTAGAATTTTTATTCTGTCAGGTGTGGAAGGGCAAGTCAAATCGCTGGTTTGTTACGCGCTGATGTGCGTTTAGAAGTCTTTCTGGTCTTGTTCTTGAATGTTTGTGCTGTTTGGATCATCTTTAAGCAATTGGTTGGTGAGATTTTCAATGCGTTGTGTGGTGTCACGCATAATTTTCCCCATGGTGCGGTCTCTTTCATTGTGGAGTCGTAAAAGAGCATTGTAGTCTTCTTGTAATTTTTTATTTTCTCGTTTTATCTCTTCCATTTCATCGATAATCATTATGCCGGCCATAACTGATAAACGATGGTCGCCGATTTCACCAAAATTTTTCTTTAAATGTGTAATATATTGATCTAATTGAGCCGCAAGCGCAATAAGATGACGTTCTTGTCCTTTATTACAAGCCATGCGATAATTTTTACCATCAATGGTAACGGAAACAGTTTCCATACATTCAAACCTTTATCTATCAATGACAACACGAATTGTTTCCATTGCTTTAATAAGACGTTTGGAAACTTCTTTGTTTACGGACTCTAAGCGTTCAATTTGGGCTTCAGCTTTGTCAAGCGCTTGGGCAAGATGGCTGCGGTCAGCATTCATTCGTTGGATTTCTTCTTCCCATTCGTTATTTTTATCAATAACGGCATTGCGGTTTATTATGGTGATCTCTAAAGTTCTAAGTGCCTTTTCTAGGTGCTCTAAAGCATCTTGTAGAACTGTAGTCTCTTGGTTCATTGCTTTTATCCTTTGGGTAATTGTATCCTTTATCAATGTGTTATGCAAAAACGAATCACTTTCACTCTTGTATTGTGTGCATTTTATTTTTAAGTATGTAGGATATTTTAGCAAGCAAAGCAGGGGATAGATATAAATTAAAAGCTGGATTTTTGGCGCGTATTGGCATAAATGACATGGATATACAGAACGCGTGAGGGGAATGTTATTAATATTATTGAAGTGGTGGCAAAAAGTCTCACGCTAATGGTTAGAAAATAGTATTTCTTGAGAATTTTAAGAGAATACGGAAAAAGCAACAGAATAACGTATTTAACGAAATGGTCGATTATTCATGACAAACACCCACCAACAGAATCAGATGGCCAATGCTATCCGTTTTCTTGCTATTGATGCGATTGAAAAAGCAAATTCTGGTCATCCCGGCTTGCCAATGGGAGCAGCCGATATTGCTACGGTTCTTTATACAAAATTCCTTGCTCATGACCCCACGAAACCTCGTTGGCCTAACCGTGATCGTTTTGTGTTATCAGCAGGACATGGCTCTATGTTGCTTTATGCTCTACTGTATCTTTCTGGTTATGAAGATATTGGCATTGAAGATCTCAAAAATTTTCGCCAATTAGGAGCAAAGCTTGCTGGGCATCCAGAATATGGGCATGTGGCGGGAATCGAAACAACGACTGGTCCTCTCGGACAAGGGTTGGCGAATGCTGTGGGGATGGCGCTTGGGGAACGTTTGCAAAATGCCCGTTTTGGTGATCTTATCAACCATTACACTTATGCGTTGGTGGGCGATGGATGCCTTATGGAAGGGATATCTCAAGAAGCAATTTCCTTGGCAGGGCATTTGAAACTCAATAAGCTTATTGTATTGTGGGACGATAATAATATTTCTATCGATGGAGAGATTTCCCTTGCTGACAGTACAGATCAGATTGCGCGTTTTAAGGCATCTGGGTGGGAGACACATAAAGTCAATGGGCATGATCAAGCAGCTATTGCAGGTGCCATTGAAGCAGCACGCCATAGTGATAAACCAACTTTGATCGCTTGTAAAACAACCATTGGTTTTGGAGCTCCGAATAAGGCTGGAACCAATAAAGTTCATGGAGCCCCTTTAGGAGCACGGGAAATTGCTGAAACCCGTATTGCTTTAGGGTGGGATGCTGAGCCTTTCGTTATTCCAGCCGATATTCTCGATAATTGGCGCTTGGCTAGTCTCAATGCTGCTAAAAAACGCCAAAAGTGGGAAGCAAAATTTGCTGATCTTCCTATCTCAGAGCGTGTGGAGTTTGAAAGATTGATGCGGGGCGATCTCGTGGGCGGATTTGATGGCGCTATTGATACTTATAAACAGAAATTGGTTGAAGAGCGCCCCGTTGTTGCTACGCGTAAAGCTTCAGAAATGGCTCTTGAAGTCATCAATGATGTCGTTCGTGAAACCATTGGTGGTTCGGCTGATCTAACCGGATCGAATAATACAAAAAGCAGCCAGATGAAAAGTATCTCTGCGGATGATTTTTCAGGGCGCTATCTGCATTATGGAATTCGCGAACATGCAATGGGAGCTGTGATGAATGGTCTTGCCCTTTATGGTGGCTTTATTCCTTATGGAGGAACATTCTTATGCTTTTCTGACTATATGCGCCCCGCTATGCGTTTGTCTTCTCTCATGGGGTTGCGGGTGATTTATGTCATGACTCATGATTCTATTGGTCTTGGTGAGGATGGTCCGACCCATCAACCCGTGGAGCATTTGGCTTGCCTGCGTGCAATGCCTAATCATCTTGTGTTTCGCCCTGCTGATGCTATGGAAACAGTTGAATGTTGGCAATTGGCTTTGAAAGCACGCGGGACGCCTTCTACCTTGGCTTTGAGCCGACAAAATCTACCGCTTTTGCGTCAAGAATATGAAGAAGAAAATCTCTGTATGCTTGGTGCTTATGAATTCCTAACAGCTAGCGATGATGCACAAGTGACGCTGTTTGCTTCTGGTTCAGAATTGCAAATTGCAGTGGAGGCACATGCGGTGTTAGAAGAAAAAGGCATCCCAACGCGTGTTGTGTCAGTGCCTTGTTTTGAACTTTTTTCTCAACAATCTCTCTCTTATCAGCGTGCTCTTATTGGAGAGGCGCCGATTAAAGTTGCCATTGAGGCTGCTGTTCGGCAAGGATGGGACCGTTTTATTGGCTGTGATGGTATCTTTATTGGCATGGATGGCTTTGGAGCAAGTGGAACGATTGATGCCCTTTATGCGCATTTTAATATTACTTGGGAAAATGTCGTTGCCACCGTTGAAAAAGAGCTGGAAAAGATCAAAGAGCAAAGTACAAAATGACAGCTTTGTGTTGTCATGAGTGGGGTTGGTCGTAGGCGTCTATACTGTACAGTGTTGTGGATGATCTTGTGCATTACTGTGGATAAGTAAGTGATTAATCAAGATATTGACGTTATAGGAATTAATGATTTTGGATTGGTGAAATACCCATTTATTGTGTTTTAAATGTTGTGCTTAAAAAATTGATGAGGAAACATGTGAAATGACAGTTCGTGTTGCAATTAATGGGTTTGGTCGTATTGGTCGCAATATTTTACGTGCACTTGTGGAAAGTGGACGGCAAGATATTGAAGTGGTTGCAATTAATGATTTGGGATCGGTGGAAACAAATGCCCATTTATTACGCTATGATTCAGTTCATGGGCGTTTCCCTGGGATCGTTAAGGTGGTAGGGGATGCTATTGATGTAGGGGGTGGTTTAATAAAGGTATGCGCAGAGCGTGATCCTGCTCAATTGCCTTGGAAAGATTTGGATATCGATATTGCTTTGGAATGTACGGGTATTTTTACGGCACGTGATAAAGCAAGTGCTCATTTAGATGCGGGGGCAAAGCGTGTTCTTGTTTCTGCGCCTTCTGAAGGAGCAGATCTTACGGTTGTATACGGGGTTAATCATCAATCTTTAAGCAAAGAGCATCGCGTTGTTTCAAATGCTTCTTGTACCACCAATTGTTTGGCGCCTGTTGCACTAGTTTTGCATAACACAGTGGGTATTGAAAAAGGCTTTATGACAACAATCCATTCTTATACGGGGGATCAACCTGTGTTGGATACAATGCATCGGGATCTTTATCGTGCACGTGCGGCAGCTCTTTCTATGATTCCTACATCAACAGGAGCAGCAAAAGCTGTGGGACTGGTCTTGCCAGAATTAAAGGGGCTGCTTGACGGTGTGTCGATTCGTGTTCCAACCCCTAATGTTTCTGTGGTTGATTTAACATTTACCGCTAAGCGTTCCACAACAATTGAAGAAATTAATACAGCTATTGCTGCTGCTGCACAAGGGCATCTGAAGGGCGTGTTGGACACGACAGAAGAAAAGCTTGTGAGTTGTGATTTTAATCATAATCCTCATTCAGCTATTTTCCACAATGACCAAACCAAAGTAATTGGTGGTCAGCTTTGTCGTGTTCTGGTTTGGTATGATAATGAATGGGGCTTTTCTAATCGTATGAGTGATACCGCTGTAGCTTTTGCTCAGACAATTTAAGAGGACCTCAGGGTCCTCTTTTTATAGGGAAAAGTCTCATTTTTGTGCAATTTTGAGAAAAACAGATAAAGGCTGTTGTTCTCATGCGCTAGAAAGAAGAGGCTATTGAAACATTGATGATGTGTTTTGTTTTAATACTGAGTCAATACGTGTTTTTAAAAGCTGTATGAAAGAGTGAACTTTGAAAAAGTAAGATCTGAACGAAATACCCTTTGAGAAAACGTCAGAAAACAGGAGATGTAAACTCTTTTGCCTAGAAGTAAAAGGAAGCTTTAATAGAGATCAAGTTGAGCCAATGCATTTGTTTGCCACAATGGAATATGAAGATTAAGAGCGATGGTGGGCTTTTGTACATTTGACGATAAAAGCTTTGGGTTTTTATTAAGCAAAGGGAGAGATAGGCTGTTGTGGATCTCTTGTAAAAGCAAAGAGGGGATAAGTGGAAAGAAAAGTGGGCAGAGTTGTTGGAGGCGTTTTTATTTGAAACAATGGAAAGTGAAGAGGAAGCAGTGATGGGGTTTCGTACACTTGATGATGTGAATGTTTTGGGCAAACGTGTTCTGGTGCGCGTAGATTTTAATGTTCCTATGGCGCAAGGTAAGGTATGCGATGAGACACGTCTTGTACGACATAAAGAGACACTCGTTGAGCTACAAAAGCGTGGTGCTAAACTTATTCTGCTTTCTCATTGTGGTCGCCCCAAAGGAAAGGTAGAGCAAGAGTTTTCACTCCGTCCTGTTGTGCAAGTGCTGGAAAAGATCATTAATCAGCCGGTTGCTTTTGCTCCGGACTGTACCGGTTCGGCGGTGCAGGTTGCAGTTGAGTCATTACAAAATGGTGGTGTTTTACTGCTTGAAAATGTTCGTTTTCATTCAGGTGAAGAAAAGAATGACTGTTCTTTTGCTGAGGCTTTAGCCCATCATGGCGATCTTTATGTTAATGATGCTTTTTCAGTTTCTCATCGTGCCCATGCTTCGGTAGAGGGAATAACGCATTTGTTGCCTTCTTATGCAGGACGCTCTTTGCAATATGAGTTGCAGGCATTAGAAAAAGGACTTGGCAATCCAGCACGTCCTGTGGTTGCCCTTGTGGGAGGAGCAAAGGTTTCTAGTAAGCTTTTTGTGCTCAATCATTTGGTGGAAAAAGTTGACTCCTTAATTATTGGAGGGGGGATGGCTAACAGTTTTTTAGCTGCGCAAGGTATCCATGTAGGAAAGTCTCTGTGTGAACATGCATTGATGGAAACAATAAAAAAAATTATTAAAAAAGCGCAAGAGTGTCAATGTACGCTTCTGCTCCCTCAGGATGCTGTCGTGGGATTTCGTTTTGAAAAAGATGCACCGCATCGTCTTTATGACATTGAAGATATTCCACAAGATGGCATGATATTGGATATTGGGACGCGCTCTATTGCGCATATCAATGCTGCGATAGAGGAAGCTGCTACTCTTGTGTGGAATGGACCCCTTGGTGTTTTTGAGATGCCTCCTTTTGATAAGGGAACAATTGCCGTTGCACGCCATGCAGCAGAACGTAGTTTGACGGGAAAGTTGGTTTCAATTGCGGGTGGAGGCGATACGGTTTTTGCTCTTAATCATGCCGGTGTTGCCAATGATTTTACTTATCTCTCAACTGCTGGAGGAGCTTTTTTGGAATGGATGGAAGGAAAGACCCTTCCTGGTATTCTTGCCCTCATGCAGGCTTAAAGGGCTTCTTTGAAGGGGAAGGTTAAAGAAAAATTATACGGTCGTGTAGAGTGTTTTGATAGTGTTGCGCATTTTTAGAAATTAAGACAAAGTAAAGAGGAATTTTTTATGAATGAACGGCTTGAAGATATTGCACTTGCTTTGGTGCATGCGGGTAAAGGTATTTTGGCGGCAGATGAAAGTACGGCGACCATTGGAAAGCGTTTTGAAAGCATTGGTGTTGAATCCAATGAAGATAAGCGCCGTGCTTATCGTGAAATGCTTTTTAGTACAAAAGAAGCGATGGAAACCGCCATCTCGGGGGTTATTTTATTTGATGAAACCATTCGGCAAAAAGCATCAACTGGGAAAATGTTGACGGATCTTATTCGGGATTCAGGCGCTTTGCCAGGGATTAAAGTTGATACCGGTGCAAAACCCTTGGCTGCTTTTCCCCAAGAAACAATTACCGAAGGGTTGGATGGTCTTCGTGAGCGGCTAAAAGACTATTATGCTTTGGGAGCACGTTTTGCTAAATGGCGTGCGGTAATTGCTATTGATGAACACACTTTGCCAACAAGAGGCGCCATAAGACAAAATGCACAAGCTCTTGCACGCTATGCTGCCTTATGTCAGGAGTTCGATATTGTGCCCATTGTTGAACCGGAAGTGTTGATGGATGGACCATCGTGTGGGCATTCAATTACACGCTGCTTTGAGGTGACACGCACTGTTTTGCAGGCTGTCTTTAAAGAATTGTTTGAAGCTCGTGTTCTTTTGGAGGGGATGATTTTAAAGCCCAATATGGTGATTGATGGAAAGGATGCACGCAAGGCTTCTGTTGAAGAAGTTGCTGAAAAGACCGTCCAAGTGCTTAAACAAACGGTTCCTGCTGCTGTTCCAGGAATTGCTTTTCTTTCTGGAGGGCAGTCTGATCAGGAAGCAACGGCGCATTTATCTGCTATGAATTCTTTGGGCGTATTGCCTTGGAAATTGACCTTTTCCTATGGACGAGCACTGCAAGCAGCTGCCTTAAAAGCATGGGCGGGAAAAGATGAAAATATTGCTGTTGCACAGAAGGCATTTCGTCATCGGGCTCGGATGAACCATCTTGCGGCTTTGGGACAATGGACAAAAGAACAAGAAAAAGCGTGCGATTGAAGCACAAGCCCTGTTTTTAAATGCGGAGAGATTTTTCATATTTCTGCGTGATTTTTTATGCCCTCATCATGATAAAAATGGCGGGGGCATTTTAGGCTTGAAAGCTTTCTCAGAGAGTTTTTTCCTTGGACCTTTTAAAAGTCTTTAATGGGTGCTATCGAGAGATAAAATTGCGGGAGAGGTGCAATTTCGAGAAGGGGAGACAATGCTAGGAAATTTGTGAGTGCACAGCACTTTAGTATGGTGTCGTTCATGGGTGGGCACTTGCTTTTTGAGTGAAAATCATAAAGCTCATACTGTATTGAAGAGTTTGATATTATGATATTTTTTCTTTTTCATGTTGTCATTACTTGTCATCGGCAGAATTCGTTTGATTGCAGTTTTAAAGGTGGATTAAGCGGGTAGATTAGAGAGTTGCGATTTCTGAGCGGATTGGAATACAGCTTATGAAGCTTTTCTGCGTCAGGATAGCTTCCTCTTCAATGGGGTAGTTTTTCTATTGGCGAACGAATTGAATAGCTCTTGCGAAAGAAAATAGATTTGCACCTCGATAAACCACCTATTTTTTGATGATATAATTAAAGATAACTAACTTCATAGCATCTTGGCTTAAAACGGGGGGAGTTGTGGACGCTATATCTTCTAAGAATACAAGCATCAAAAGAAAAAATCGATACGCAGAATAGAGCTTTTCTGCAATTATGATGCGAAAATTGTGCAATATGGTGCGTGGGGTATTCTCTGTAATATTTAGAGTGTTTACTTTCACAATTTTTATTATCTTGCTCAACATACGTGGGCCGGTTCATACCGCATTAAAAGTCTTTGGGTTGGTGAGTGGAATAGGGTGCTTTTTATTTTTTTTCGGATATCTTATAGAACGCCGCGAAGCAACAGCAGGATGAAGCCGGTATATCGCTCACATTACTCTTAACAATTCTTGAAGGCATTTTTTCTATTTGCTCCCTGTATGCTGTGTGGGGTTACGACGCTCTCTTATTCCGTTTAGCACCTCCTGGGTATGTTCTTATTCTCCCTGAATAAATAGGGTGCAATTCGTTTGCATACAAATCAAAATGAGAGGCTGTCTGCCTCTCAAATTCTTAATAATCGCTCTCCAAAATCATAACATCAAACTCGCGTTTAATAAATGGGCTAACAAGCCTTGGTCTTTAAGCTCAAGGCAACCCTTTACAAGTTGCGCCTAACGGCATCCTTGACCTTAAGACACCAAAACGGCTTATGAACAAACTCTCTTATTAAGCCACATCATCTTTTATTCTTCTCATGTGGTTCTGAAATCATGATATAAGGGGAAAGCTTCTCATCGTACCTAAATTGTACTTTATCGTGTGTTAAATGGAAAAATGAGAAAAAGCATCTTTATGCAATATAATCCAATTATAATTTTTTGATTTAAGCATAAAAGACTTAAAGTCTTCTACAAGACTGATACGATGAAAAGGGGAAAATCGCCTATATTGAGCAACTAAGGCGTATTTTAGGTGCTCTTGATATAGTTACCAAATGGTTTTGAAGACTTATCCTTTTCGCTCTATTTATTAAAAGGTTATTTTGAGGGGGCTTGGCTAATGAATGTAAAGGAAAATTAGCACGTAATATTTCGCTTTGCTGGTATAGATGCTGAATGAGTTAATTATCGAGAGGATCACTGCAGAGGGAGCGCTAAAAAATGGTGAAAATCCTCCGTACTTCGGTGAATTCGTGGTTGAAGATATAATCGTAAAACTTGGCTTATCTGTTCCTGAAACAGCTGAATGGTTTGAAATGGTTAGGGTGTCAGTTCTGCATATGCTTGGCTCGCTATACAAAAAAAATTATGATTTCGTGCAAGCTTTTAAACATAAATACCCTAAAGATATATCCTCTTTGTACATGTTCTTATCATTGTTAAAATGCCTTCTTAAAGCACGACAGGGGGTGCTATAAAATTGAGAGCTGTAAAATATATGGGGCTTGGAGGGGGTGAGAAGATGGTGTTCAATCGAAGTACTCTATCCTTATTTTTATGGTCTATGCCTGAAAGAGAGAGCTGGAGAGACAATTTATGAGCAAAGAGAACGGTGTTTTGAGGTTGCGGTGTCTGCAAGAGCAGAACAGTGGTCGTGGTGATATTTAAAAACAATAAATTTGATAAAATTTTACAATTTTGCCAAAAGCCGGTTTATTATAAAAGCTGTTGCTCATGTGCTCTCACAAAGTTATAAGAAGTCCAAAAGTGCTAAAAAAGTCTTTGCTCTTTTTCAATAATATGAATCTGCAAACAATATTCAAAAAGTGTTCGTGTTTTTGAAAGAGAATAAAAGGATATTCTTGCAATAGAGAAGCGTATTTGTGAATTACAATTTGTCATGATTTTCAGTAAATACTATTGTTTAGAGCGGTGAGAGAGGGCATGAAAAAATTTTCATATTCAGTTTTTTAAAGAGTGTGGTCAGTCTTTAGGATAGAGCTTGTGTCCCTAGAGCCTATCAAGTGAGCCCGCATAAGGGTTTCGCAAGCGAGCACCATTATACTCTTTGCCAGCGTATACTCTTTTGTCAGCGCCCCAATGTTTTGACAGCCCTTAGAACGTAAAGGGGCAAGGGAGGTATTTCATTCCTTTTTTGTACCGTTTTACTCCACACGCCAACTCTGCTTGTGATGTGCAAGCCAAGAGATTTTGTTTGACTCACTATGAGGGGGGTGACATGAGAAAATCCTATGGTATTCATGATCTTTCATGAAAAACAATGAATTATCCTTATAAATCAACGTGACAGTGCTGTTATGACTTGCACATCTTAATAGCCCATAGCGATTTAACTGGGTATTATTTTACATTCTGTACACAGAAGTGTCTTTATAAAATGCTCCATCTTGCGCAGAAAAAAGAACAGCCCGTTAAAAAAGAAAAACATCTCAATGTTTGCTTTTCTTTTTTCCATGAGAGATTTAAATTGATAAGCCTGTCTGAAAAGAGTGCTGTTTATGCCCTTAAAGATATTGCTCTTGTATCAAGATCACTTACCCAGGTGAAAATTGGAGTTTTGCGAGGTAAGCATAAACGCCATTTTTTGCCACAAGTTCGGCATGGATTCCTTCTTCCACAAGGGCGCCTTTATCCATCACGAGAATGCGATCAGCTTTTAAAATTGTTGCCAAACGATGTGCAATGACCAGGATTTAGAATTTTGTATCAATCCTTCTAAGGTATCTTGCACCAACTTTTCACTGTTTGCATCTAAAGAAAATGTTGCTTAATCAAATAGTAATAATTTGATTTATAATAATAATTCATTGTTTTATATGTTGAATGAGAATCCCGAATACCGTAGGATTCTCTCATTTCAAACCATGTTCCATGGTGAACCAATCAAAACCATGCCTTTTGCACTTTACAAGCGGGGAGAGCTCGCGTGAATAAAAAACTATTAAGAAAGGACTTAAAATGCCTATAATAAATTATCTCAAGTGCCAAGGGCTGTAGCAACATCCACGAGTTGGCAAATATAATGACGGTGCCTGCTTGCAACAAGAGGGCTGCATTTCTTAAAATTGCCCGTGCAATACCAATGCGTTGTTTTTGCCCCCCAGAAAGCATGGTACCACGTTCTTCTACTTGCGTATCCAAGCCATCTGGTAAAGCTTGAATAAATTCAAATGCATTGGCAGCTTTAGAGGTGGCCAAAATTTCCTCTCCATGGGTATGTTCAGTTCCAAAAAAGAAGAAAAGTTTACAATTATTTTATTTCAAGTCTTTATGCTCTAGGGAAGAAAGGATTTATGCATATATTCAAAATGATTTTTGAATTTAAAAACGCAACCACAATGATTTATAAATATTTAAGACCCATCTGTTTATGTCGGATGCGTTTTTGAATTAATATTTAAAGTGCACTCTTTGATAGGATCAAAAACTCATCGTTTGCAATCGTTTTGTTTAAAACCCTTGTACCCCATAAAAAGGAGGCTTTTACATGCCAATATTACCAAAACGATTTTTGAACTTAGAAAGACGACCGCCACGGTCTACAAGTGTTTGGGACCCACCTGTCCATGCTGGATGCGTTCTTGGGTCAATATCTAGATTAAGGGTATCACCTTCTTTTCCCCAAGTGGAACGCGTCGTATACTGGGTTCCATCCGTCATTACAACGGTAATTTTGTGATAGTTGGGATGAATATTCGCTTTCATGCGTCAAACCTTTTGCGTTTATAGAATGAAAGAACACTTACTCGTTTTTTTAAGTGCGCTTCCTTTGTCTTTTTGATACACTGATTTAAAGTATTTATTCCTATAGCCGAGCACGCATCAAAAAACAAGTGTTCAAGATACATCATTGTATCAAGTGTTATAAATCATTTAATAGAGTGAGCGAAATTTTATAATGTTACATTATCATTCAGAAAAATCTACGAAATCTTCCCATAAAAAATCTTCATTCTCTTCGCTTGCAATTTTTGTTCCTTATCTTCTGCGCTATCGTTGGTTGTTTATCTTTGCTTTTCTAGCGTTATCTGTTGCTGCTCTTGTCACATTAGCTTTGCCTGTGGCTATCCGCCAAATGTTCGATCATGGGTTTTCTACTTCAAGCCATGGACATATCAATTTTTACTTTGGGATTTTGTTTATCTTAGCCTTGTTTCTCGCATTTGCTTCAGCAGCCCGTTATTATTGTGTTATCACCTTAGGAGAACGGATTGTTGCCGATTTACGGCGTGATGTGTTTGTCCATATTATGAAACTTTCTCCTGCTTTTTTTGATCGATCACATTCAGGAGAGATTGTTTCAAGGCTTCTAACAGATACCACACAAATAAAATTAGCTGTGGGCTCTACCGCCTCTACCGCTTTGCGTCAGCTGATTATCGTGATCGGAGCCGTCGTGATGATGGTGATCACCAATGCTAAATTATCTTTGCTGGTTCTGGCTGCTATTCCTATTGTGGCCATTCCCTTGGTGGTCTTTGGACGTAAAGTTCGCTCTCGTACCCGCGCGGCGCAAGATCGTCTCGCAGATGCCAATGCTGTTGCTACAGAGCAGGTAAGTGCTATTCGCACTGTGCAAGCTTTTACCGCTGAAAAACTCGTTACAATACGTTTTTCACAATTGATAGAACGTGCTTTTCAAACAGCACGTGCTTCTGTAATCTTGCGCTCCTTTTTTACGGGGTTTGCAATTTTTTTGGTTTTTAGCAGTGTGGTTGCTGTTTTATGGATTGGATCGCGTGATGTTTTGAATGGAACGATGACAGGAGGGACATTAGGGCAATTTGTCCTTTATGCGGTTTTTGGAGCTTCTACTTTTGCGCAATTATCGGAATTGGGAGCAGAATTAATCCAAGCAGCAGGCGCTGCTGAACGACTTGCCGAATTGTTACAAGAACAACCTACTATTGTAGCTCCTAAAAATCCTTTATCATTGGCGCAACCTGTTCGAGGTGAACTTGTTTTTGATCAAGTTGATTTTACCTATCCTTCTAGACCACAAGAGAAGGTTTTACGCTCACTTTCCTTTTCTGTAAAAGCAGGCGAAACGGTTGCTTTTGTTGGAGCTTCTGGAGCAGGAAAAAGCAGCATTTTTTCTTTGATCCTTCGTTTTTATGATCCAATAAGTGGAACAATTCGGTTGGATGGCATGGAAATTAATCGCCTTTCTTTACAAGATTTACGCAGTGCAATTTCCTATGTTCCACAAGATGTCGCCATTTTTGATGGAACATTGCGTGATAATATTATTTTTGGAACTGAAAATACCCATGAAGAGGAAATCCTTGCTGCCGCTAAAGCGGCTAATGCACTTGAATTTATTCAAGCTTTACCAGATGGCTTGGATACGCAAGTAGGAGAACGTGGTACCATGCTTTCTGGGGGTCAAAAACAACGCATTGGTATTGCACGGGCAATTTTAAGAAATGCACCCCTGTTGCTGCTTGATGAAGCAACATCGGCTTTAGATGCAAACAGTGAAAAGTTGGTGCAAGACGCCTTAGAAGGATTGATGCAAAACCGCACAACCTTGGTCATTGCACATCGTTTGGCAACAATTTTAAAAGCAGATCGTATTCTTGTGATGGATAAAGGGAATCTTGTTGAAGAAGGAACGCATGCCGAGCTTGTGGAAAAAAATGGCGTTTATGCCTACCTCGCAAAATTGCAATTTTCACCTGAGTGAGTGATCTTGATACAAGAGCCGTATCTTTAAGGGCATAAACAGCACTTTTTTCAGACAGGCTTATCAATTTAAATCTCTCATGGAAAAAAGAAAAGCAAGCATTGAGGTGTTTTTCTTTTTTAACGGGCTGTTCTTTTTTTGCCTGACATTTTTATAAAGACACTTCTGTGTATAGAATGTAAAACGATGCCACGTTAATCTCTATGAATAATTAAGGGGAGAGTTCTCTTCATAACAGCACTGTCACGTTGATTTATAAGGATAACTCATTGTTTTTCATGAAAGATCTTACATGGAATTTCTCGTTTCAAATTTGATTATGTTGCATTAGTCAAAACCATGTCTCTTGCATGCTGCAAGCAGAGAGAGCTCGCATGAAGTAAAAATACTTAAAGAAAGAATAAGTCCTCTTCATGAAGCGTCCCAAGTTTTAGGGGCTGTAGTAATATTGAGGGGATTAGGAAAGTGTATGATGATGTCGCTTTACTAAAAAAGAGCCGATAAATGAGCAGAGAGACGCTTTTTATCAATTTTATAAAACAAGGTGAGTACGCAGCCATGTTTTGCTGTGTTAGGCTTTTGAGTACTTTGAACCAATATTGTGGGAGTGCATTTTAAGAATTATAAAGCTCTTCTTAAAAGTGCATAAATCATTAGAGCAGTACAATTAAATACAAATTGTTTTATTTTACCAATAAAAATATCTATATTTTGTGTGTTGTTTTTATTAAAATATAATATGTAGTGATTTTTAAATCATATGTACACATAATGATACAATATCGAGAAATCGATAAAAGAGCTGCGTTAAATATTGGTGAAAATAAAAGAAAGCAAGAATGAGTGATCACGATACTTTCATAGTTATAGTAGGAATAGTTATAATAGGGAGCATAATCTATAGTCTTTGGTTAGCAAATTATCAGAAAAAGCAATTAAATGAACAACTTGAACAGTTTGAAAAATTACTGCAGCTAAAAGATCGAGAGTGCGCGATATACCAAGATATTATTGCACAATGGGAACAAAGGCTTGTTAAAAAAACTCAAAAAATATCGCCAAAATGGATTAAACAATGGGATGAAGAAGTAAAGGAATGGGAAAGGAGTATATTAGAGATAAAAAAAATTGGATATATTTCTGAATCTTATGAATCTAAAAAACAGCAGCATCCAATGGTACAAGATATTTGTGCTCAAGGATATGTAGATATATTTTTTCTCTATGAAAAGGCGCTGGAAGTAGAATTTACTGATAAACATATCAAAAAAATAAATGAATTAATGATGCGTCCAATTTTTAAAGAAACTTATCCTAAAGTTGTGCGATTCATGAGACAGAATGGTGTCACATTACGAAAGTTTGTGGACCCTTTGACGAAAAAAAGCGCTATAAGCCTACAATGCTGTTGTTTCATTGGTGGTTATATATGATTGATGATATGATTACAGCTGAATACGAACAGCAACAAAAAGATAAAGCTTCAGGGCTCTATCGTGACTTAGCATCTCTGGAAATTTACTTTGAAGACATACCTAAATATACAGAATATGAAACGCTAGAAGAGATACTGTCTTGTTGGTATCTTAGTCTGCCTAGAGATGCTGAATTACTATGCATTTGTAAAAGAGAGCTTCTAGCATTATTGTATGATATTTCTAGTGCTTATAAAGCGGCAAGAAAAACTTTTATTTACTATAAGCAGCTTATTGATACGGTAAAAGAAGGATATATGGCCTTTGATAAGGATTGTCGTTACTCCACGGTTAGAAATGACATTGATGTTTGTAGAGAGAAAGATAAAGAAAAGAAAAAGGGGTTGCGTATTGCTAAAGAGACTCCAACATATGAAAAAGCCTATAAATTAGGAGTCATAGAATGGATGAAGTGGTCAAGTAAGAAATGTGATAATCAATGGATCTTTTGGAAAATGCTTGTCAAAATAGGAAATTCAAAAGAAAAATTAAAAATCATTTTTGGTGATGAAAAGGTAAATGCACTGGAAGAGGCTATCAAAAAAGATCAAGAACAGTTCGTGAGCGAATTTCAAGAAGCAATTCTCGAGAACAAAAATGTGCGTTTTTATAAATCCCATGCCTATTTGATACATACTTTAGAATAATGCTGAAAAGAAGGAGAAGCTGATAACAATTGTATGAATCGGTGAATTTACTGAAACCTCTGTTATCACACGCGGTGGTGAAACATATTGATAAGCAGTGAGAGTAATGTACAGCAGCTCTTACCAAAAAGGAGAGAGTGGGCTCTTCTAGAGTCAATATTTTTGCGCGCAGTGTAAGAGTGATCTCTCAAGAGAAGTAGGAGAGATTTTTGCCTCAGGTGCGATAATTGCTTTTTGGGGCGTTTTGTTATGATGGGATTTGTGTTTATTGCCTTTTGCAGCTTGTTTGCAGGGGAATTTGAATAACAGAAACGTCAATAAGGTAAGCTATTGTGGATTGCTTTTGTGGGGGGTATAGCGGGTATATTTTTTGTTCGTGGTGATGTTTTTTGTCACTATCTAATCAGTTATTTCCTATCGTTTTCTGTAAAGAAAATTAAAAACTCTTTCTTCATGTGTTTGTTTAAGGTTCTAAGGGTTTTGTAAAAAAACTGTAAGAGTTAAATGCCTTTTTTGAGGTTTTTTTCTAATTTTAGGCGAATGTGTTTATTGCAAGCAATGATATTTTTTTTGCGAAATATATCGCTGCTGCCTTCTTTATCAGTGACAAAAACACCGGCTTCGCGAAGCATCAGTATGCTGGTAGTTTTATCAAAAATGTGCAGGTTATCTTCCCAAAAACCATCGGTTTTTTCTGCGGCGACATAAGCTAAATTCGAGAGCAGCAGCACCAAAACGGCGCAGTCCAGCAACTTCCATCATCACATTACGCAATTCAATAAGATAAGTTCCATGACCTGGGCGACCAAAATGAGGCATGCCTGTGGCAATGACACAATCCTCTAGTCTGCGCCGTGCAGAAACGCGACAGCGGCGGTCATTGAAAAAAGCACCACACCCGCGTTGTGCGGTGAAGAGTTCATCACTCACGGGATTGTAAATGACACCAGCAACGACTTTCCCTTGGCTTTCTAAAGCAATGGAAACAGCAAAAAAGGAATGCCATGGAGAAAATTTGTGGTGCCATCTCAAAGGGTCAACAATAAAACGGTGTTGTGAATCTTCTCCAATGATTTCTTCAGATTCTTCCATCAGAAAACCAAATTTGGGGCGCGCTTTGCTTAATTCATTGAAAATAATTTTTTCCGCTTTGCGATCTGCTTGGCTGAGGTCATCTGCTGGATTTTTTTAGGCTTAAATGCCTTTTTTGAGAACTCTTTCTAATTTTAGGCGAATGTGTTCGTTGCCGGCAATGATATTTTTTTTGCGGAATATATCGCTACCGCCTGCTTTATCGGTGACAAAACCTCCGGCTTCACGAACCATCAGTATTCCAGCAGCCATATCCCAAATTTGTAGATTGTCTTCCCAAAAGCCATCGGTTCGGCCAGAAGCAACATAAGCTAAATCAAGAGAAGCAGCACCAAAACGGCGCAGTCCAGCAACTTCCATCATCACATTACGTAATTCAATAAGATAAGTTCCATGATTTGGGCGACCAAAATGAGGCATGCCTGTGGCAATGACACAATCTTCTAGTCTGCGCCGTGCAGAAACGCGACAGCGGCGGTCATTGAAAAAAGCACCACACCCACGTTCTGCGGTGAAGAGTTCATCACTCACGGGATTGTAAATGACACCAGCAACGATTGTCCCTTGGCTTTCTAAGGCAATGGAAACAGCAAAAAAAGGAATGCCATGGAGAAAATTTGTGGTGCCATCTAAAGGGTCAACAATAAAACGGTGTTGTGAATCTTCTCCAATGATTTCTTCAGATTCTTCCATCAGAAAACCAAATTTGGGGCGCGCTTTGCTTAATTCATTGAAAATAATTTTTTCCGCTTTGCGATCTGCTTGGCTGACATAATCTGCTGGTCCTTTCAAAGACACTTGCAAATTTTGCACTTCACCGTAATCACGTACCAACGAGCGTCCTGCTTTCATTGCAGCTTGCACCATGACATTCATGACTGCAGAATGGGCCATTTTTTATTCCTTTATTTATCTTTTTCATTTGCACGACGCAAATAAATCAACTCATTGGTGTCTACAATGATACGTTCACCAGCATTCATAAAGGGGGGAACAAGAATACGAATCCCGTTTTCAAGAATGGCGGGTTTATAAGAGGAGGTAACCGTTTGTCCTTTGATGGCAGGATCGGCTTCCGCAATCGTGACAGCAACTTGATCAGGAAGCGAGATGCCAATAGGCTTTTCTTGATAAAGTTCAACTGTGACTGTCATCCCATCTTGGAGAAACGCAGCACGTTCACCAACAAAATCCTTTTGAAGTTCAAGTTGTTCATAAGATTCTGAATCCATAAAGACCAAAGCATCCCCTTGTTGATAAAGAAATGTGAAATCCTTTTGTTCAAGGCGCACGCGTTCAACTGTCTCAGCAGCGCGAAATCGCTCATTAAGTTTTGTACCATCAATCAAATTTTTCATTTCAACTTGGTTAAATGCACCACCTTTTCCTGGTTTTACAGCGTTGCATTTAACAGCAACCCATAAACTTCCTTGATGTTCGATCACATTACCAGGGCGAATTTCATTGCCATTAATTTTCATCGTTTCTATCCAATTCTATTCTTGCAAAAAGAACTCTCTTGTTGTCTTTATGGCGCTTTTCTTTGCTGCCTTTAACGGTCAAGCTCTTTTGTTATTTTCGGGCTAAAATCCCTTTGATTAACCTTGCGGCTCTCTCATAGTCCTGTGTGCTCTTTATGGGCTTTCTCCTGCTTTTTGCAAAGAGAAAAGCTTAAGTAAAAAAGGACCTTTATGTATTTTTGCTTTTCAGTTCTTTGCAAGACCATAAAAAGCGCTCAGACGCAAGCTTTTTAAAAATTTGCACAAAAATTTTTTAGAATTTTTGGGGAAATTTATCCCGTTGTGTCGTAAAATATCATCATTGATGGCAATGATATAATTGATGGTAATGATATAAGTTCCATAAAACCATGAGGTGTTTTTAATTAAGAATATGTGAATACGGAGTTTATTATGAGTGTCTCATGTGATAGAGCGTGGTGTGTTGTCACAGGGTGTTCGTTTGTATTCTTATCAGAGATGAGCTGTAAAATGGCTCTTTGTTTTATCGAGGTTAGAACTCTAAATCTTTTGAGCAGCAGGTATTCTTCTGTACTTGATGCGATTTCATCATGAGGGTATGGGGGCTGTTGTTTTGCTGAGGTGTCCGCATAGAAAAAGACAAGTGGAACATTTAAGATATCGGCAATTTCTTTTAAACGCCCTGCGCTAACACGATTTAAGCCGTTTTCATATTTCTGGATTTGTTGGAAAGTAACACCTAAATGTTGACCTAATGTTTTTTGAGAAATTTTTAGCATTTTTCGTCTCAAACGAATTTCTTTACCAATGAAAATGTCGTTATCAAGATTTTTGGCTCGCATTTTAAAGCCCCCTCCGAGTGCGAGCGCTCTCGCGTTGGTATTCCGGGAGCTTGAAAATACTGAATCCGAATCAGCCTTTTTGCTTTTAGTGCTTAAAGCACCTGGACATAGCAAAAACTCCCGGAATCCCGGGATACCCAAAAAGCGGGTTTATTTTCGCGTTCGGATTATAGGGTTTTCAAGGCCCTATTGGTCGTTGCGTATGCGACCAAAACACTTTTCAAGTCATAAAGTAATTTCAGTAAATTTACAATAAAAAATAGTTTTTTACTGAGAGGCGGCGTATTTTTCATCCAAGCAAAAAGAATAAAAAAATAGAGCTTGCGGAATTTTCGGGATAGCCTAGCTCTTTTGCTTATTGGATATTGTTTGCTTAAGCAAATGATACCAGTGCGTTTTCTTTACCAATGAAAATGTCGTTATCAAGATTTTTGGCTCGCATTTTAAAGCCCCCTCCGAGTGCGAGCGTCCTCGTTATTAGTATTCCGAGAGCTTGAAAATACTGAACTCAAATCAGCATTTTGCTTTTAGTGCTGAGAGCACCTAGACAGTGCAAAATCTCCCAGAATTTCTATAAATTTTATCTTTTTGATGCAGAGAGGAGTATTTTAAAAAACAGGAAGGAGCTTTATTGCTTCTTTGTGCGCTTTTTCTAGTTGTGCCTTATCCATGCCTTGGAGCATTATTTCAAGATCAGGGGCTTGCATTTTTGCTTCCTTTGCGAGCATATACCATGCTGCTGCCATTATTATATCGCCTTTTGTTCCTGTGCCATCTCGATAAAGCCTTGCAAGGGAAATTTGTGCCGGCGCAATCATGTTGACGGCATTTCTTTGAAGTAAATGAAAAGCACGCTGAAAATCTGTTTCTCCTCCACGCCCCTGTACAAGCCATTGCGCTAAAAGAAGTTGAGCTTTTAAGTGGTTGTTTTGAGCCGCTACCTCCATGAGCTTGCGGGCATTGCGATCATCTTTTGGTCGCTTTAACGTGCCTAAGGAAAGAATTTTTGCAGCAGAAAAAGCAGCTTCAGCATCGCCAAGAGCAGCACCTTTTAAGTACCATTTTAAAGCTTGCTCGATTGCTTCATTTTCACGACTTTGGGAAGAAACACCTGGGAGAGCTTGTTTTTCCTGTGAGGCTTTATAAAGAAGCAGTTGTCCATAATAAAAATAGGCTTCCTTGACGCCTGCTTTGACAGCTTTTTGAATGAATTGCTCACCAAGCCCTTGATTTTGTTTTATAAAGTTACCATCAAACAACATAAGTCCATAGCGTAGTTGTGCTTGGGGTTCCCCCTGTTTTGCAGCGCGTTTAAACCATAAAGCCGCACGCGCACCGTCAAGAGGAACAGCACATCCTTCCATATAAATTCGGGCAAGAAGAGTTTGTGCAAAAGGATCATTTTTTTCAGCACGTCGGAGTGCTTCACGAAAAGCTTTTAAATAATAACCTTGGATGTAATAGTCATAGGCTTGGTCATAGTCTCCAGCTTTTAAGGGCTGAAAGGGTTCTTGAGTGTTTGAAGCTTCTTGAATCGTATTGAAAGAGCTTTCAGAATTTGAGATTTCTTCAGTGTTTCCCGCTGAACTTACAGCAGAACTTGCAAGCCCAATCACGCCTAAGATAAGCAGCTTCACGCTTCTCTTGATCATGGTGTTTTCTCCTCATTACCGATCAGAATTTTCACATTTTTTTTTCATCATTACAAGCCGTATAAGAATTTCATTTCTATATTACTTTTTATCTCTCAGTTTTTCGTCTTGGTTCAAGGTAGGTTTGGGTAAATTAAAAAAAGTAGCATAAATGTCGACGAGAGACAGACTATTTAAAACAGTCCTGTTAAAAATAATAATGATAAAGGGGTATCGTGTGTAAAGATGCTTATCTTCTATTATATCAAGGGTTTCTCCCCCCCTAAAATGAAAACATGCTTACAATGGAGGTTGTTTTTAAAAATACGTATGAATGCTTATGAATAGCGTGCGCTATCGCGTTATGTTAGCTTGCATTCTCATCAGAGATCAGCTGTAAAAAGGCTTTCTTTTTTACCGTTGTTAGAACTCTAAATCTTTTGAGCAGCAGGTATTCCTCTGTGCTTGATGCGATTTCATCATGGTGGTATGGGGACTGCTGTTTTGTAATGATATCCGCGTAAAAAAAGGAAAGTGGAACATTCAAGATATCGGAAATTTTCTTTAATCGCCCTGCGCTGACACGATTTAAGCCGTTTTCATATTTCTGGATTTGTTGGAAACTTACGCCTAAAGCGTGCCCTAAAGTTGTTTGAGACATTTTTAGCATTTTTCGTCTCAAACGAATTTTTTTGCCAATAAAAAGATCAATATTAAGATTTTGAGATTGCATTTTTCCCCGCCGGTTGCGAGCGCCCTCGCATGAGTATTCCGGGAGCTTGAAAGTACTGAAATCTAATCAGCTTTTTTTGCTTTTAGTGCTTAAAGCACCTGGACATAGCAAAAACTCCCGGAATTCCGGGATACCCACAAAGTGGGGTAAATTCATGTTTAGATTTTCGGGCTTTCAAGACCCTCTTGGTCGTTGCGTATGCGACCAAAACATCTTTTAATTCATAAAGTAATTTCAGGAAATTTACAATAAAAATAGTTTTTTACTTACAAAATTTGTTTTTTACTGAGAGGCTATCTGCCTCTTAAACCTTTCTGGAATGATTGTCAAAATCATGACAACAGCCCCCGTGTTTTTTGAGAGGGTTAAAAAGCCTTAAGTTTTAAGATCAAAAGAACTTTGGACGCTTAAAAGTTAAACATTTTCAATTCGCTAATATTGACAACATAGACAAGAGTAATTATCTCCAATATTCAGGAATAGAAAGGACATATATTATGAAGACCACCCTTTCTCCGCTAATTTCAGAGTTCGAAACCGTTGAACAGGAAAGCAGCTACACTGCATGGCTGCGCGATAAGGTAGCGAGCAGTCTTGCAAATCCATATCCTCCTATTCCGCATGATGAGGTTATGGCTGAAATGGAAGTTATAATCAGTCAGCTTGAAGCTGAACAGGACAAGTGATGCTTCCGGTTTTGGTTGTCTTCGGCGCGCGACGATTTGCGTCAGATTTTAACTTATATTGCTCGCGAAAATCCATCTGCTGCGCGCCGAATGAAAAGGTTTTTGGAAGCATCCGTACTGCCATTGGCAGAACATCCATATTTATACAGACAGAGTGAGAAGGTATTAGGATTACGAGAAATTGTAGCGCATCCAAATTACCTTATATTGTATCGAGTAGCTGCACATCAAATCGAAATTGTAGCTGTAGTACATGCCCGACGTGAATTTCCTATTTTTCTTTAATCTAATGAGAGGCTATCTGCTTCTTAAATCTCTCTGGAACAATTACCAAAATCATGACAACAGCCTCCGTGTTTATCAAAGGGATTAAAATGATTTCTTCTATGGTAATGAATTTACACGCGGTCTCTTCATTAAAATTTGCACAATCGCTTGCTGTTTGAAGAAGGGGGGGGTGATCGTTTCTCTGTGCTATAGGATGTGTGTCTGTGGAATGTGGTGGAGTGCCTTGTGATTTTGGGTGTGCGCTTTAAAAAATAAACATAAGCATTATTCAAATTTAATTTAATGCACGAGTAATTGTATTTGTATTAAAAGAGAAATCAGCTTCTCCTAAGCGCGTAATAAGTTTGGGAAATGTTTCTTTGACCTGTTCTTTAAAAGAAAGGTAGTAAACTCCATTAACATCTGAAGGCATTTCAATGCCTTCTTTTTGTAGAATAGCAATCCTCTCAAGAGGAAGCGCGGCAGTTAACATGCCCATTTCGAAAATAACGTTTTGTCGTGCACGGGGTTGAATTTTTTCTTCACCTTGAGATATAGCATAACCCATGTCATCATGCGTGAGGAGTACAATACCAAAACTTATAGAACTGTCACAAATTTCTTTTTTCAAAGTTTGAATGATGGGTAAACCATTGCCACTCGTATTTTGTAAGATGTATGGTTCGAGACCAAGCTTGAGAAGAGCATTTTCAAGCTCCGTTAAGGCATAACAATCATGACCATGAACAATAAAAATTTTTTTATTTGATGTATTGGAGGCAGTTTTTGAGGAAGGAATCGTTGATGTTTCTTCTAGATGCTTTGCAAAAGCTTTTTCTAGCTCATGGCAGAAAATTTTTTCACCTAGAATGACTGTTTTTCCTGTGGTATCATCCCAAAGAATGCTTCTTCTTTCAGAGGCTTCAATCTTATACGTAAAACCATAGGGACTTTTTTGTATGGCTTTAACATCTGTGATTTGATATCCAGTTTTGCGAATTATGTTTTTAAGATCTTCAAGTGTTCCATTGTATTCAAACGGCCCTCTGTATTTGTATTCCATTTTTTATGTCCCCTTCATATCTCTATCATTCGTTGTTGGTATTAGTGATCAACATTAACAATGACAAATTCCCCCGCAATCATAATGCTTCGTCTTTATAAGATTTTGAACTAGAAAATTTTTATGATCCTTTTCTCTATATATTATATGAAAAAAAGACGCTAGTTTTTTCATCAATTTGATTGAATTATTAAGCAATTTTATTGAGTTTCGAGGTATCCTCTTTATCTGTTATTGTGTGTTCTATATAAGTAATATAGTGGTGAGTGTTTGGATTTTTATTAACGCTTTATTTATAAATTCTCCTCCTATATTACAAGGGGGTTTTCTCACATTTTTCTTGCATTGTTTTAAGCAGTATTAAGGGGTTATCGTTCTCCAAAATGATTTCTTCTACAGCAATGAATTCACATCCAGTCTTTAAGACTTCATCAAAGGTTGAAAAATCGCTCCCTGCTTGGATAATGGCGGGGGTTTGCATAATTTCTGCCCACCATGTTGCTAACTGGAGATTGCGGGGGTGCGCTTGGGGTTTTTTATCAGCCCCGAGTTTTCCAAAGAACAGGTAATCAACACCTGTTTCCGCTGCAAGCATAGCACTATGGCGATTGCGTAGATTGCCAAAGCCTATGATTTTTTGTTCCTTTTGCTGATTTTTGAAGCTTTCAAGAGCGTTAAGATCATTTTCTATGTGTAATCCATCAGCCTTTATGCGCCCAGCAATGCGGCTGTCATCAGCGATGAGAAGGGCTGCGTCATGATGTTGAATATCTTCTGCGTAGGTTTGCGCTTGTTGTTGTAAAAAAGAGCTATCATCTTTCAACTTTTCAGAATCATAGAGGATGACGCATGCAAAAGACTTTGTTTGTAAAATTTGCTGCAAAAATGTGTGTGGGGTGTTGCGCCGAACATCAAGTGTTAAAATCAACTGAGGGAAAAGAGGTGGATCAATTGGTTTATTTTTTTGTTGTGTCATGTCAAATCCCTGTTTCTTAGAAAAAATAACGCTTAAAAATTAAAGTTTCATTCTATTATGCTTATTTGCGATGAAAGTGACCACCATTTTCACGTAATTTAAAGGATTTGTGGGTGTGTGGAAGCCTGTTTATGAGAAATGAGAGTGTTTTTAAGCATAATATGTCGCCTTTTTGTTGTGATACACGTATGGACGCTTTTCGTTCTTTTGCCTTTAAAAAACTTTTGCTTTAAAAAAAATAAACGCTTAAAATGAAACTTGACTCTTAAAAATTAAAATTTCATCCTGTTCATGCTTGTTGGCAATAAGGGTAAGCACCATTTTTATTGGGACTTCAAGGGGTTTGTGACGTGTGGGAGTCCACTGATGAAATACCAAGGTATTCTTGAGCATAATACTCAACCTTCTCATCGTGATACACGCATTGATGTTTTTCGTTCTTTGGCCTTATTGACGATTTTCATCAACCATATTCCCAGAACGATCTATGAGTCTTTTACTCATAGAAATTTCGGTTTTTCTGATTGTGCAGAAGTGTTTGTTTTGCTTTCAGGGATTGCTCTTGGGTTAAGCTTTCATGGACGATTACAGCAAAAATCCTTTGCTTTTATTATCCGAAAACTTTGGTACAGAGCTCTGCAGCTCTATGGTGCATATCTTTTTACTACTTTTGTCACGTTAAGTCTTTTTTTTGCTGCCTTTTTATTATGGCGAACAGAAAAACTTTTATCGATGAACAATGTGGGACTCTTTTTTAAAGAGCCTGGTATCGCATTTTTGAGTACCTTAAGCTTTGGGCATCAATTGGGATATAATAATATTCTTCCTCTTTATATCGTTTTGATGTTTTTTGCGCCTTTTATCCTTTATTTGAGTTGTAAGCAGACAAAATGGCTGCTTTTGGGCTCCTTTACATTGTATCTTATCTGCGGATTTTACAAAATTGCTCCTCCTTCTTATCCTTTAAAGGGAAAGTGGTTTTTAAATCCTTTGTCTTGGCAATTCTTATTTGTCATAGGATTGACCAGTACTTTAGCGCTTAAACAAGGAAAAAAAATCGCTTTTCAGTCTTTTTGGATTGTTTGTGCGGCAGCGTATCTCTTGTTGGCGCTGTTATGGGTTCGCTTAAATTGGTGGGGCATTTTGGGGTGGCTTGGCTGGTCTTCCCCATTGTTGAACTTTAATAAAACCTTTTTAAGCTTGCCACGTTTACTCCATGTTCTTGCATTAGCCTTTCTCATTCTTTCTTTGCCGCGCATCAATAAATGGTTTTATGTCTCTCAGAAACATCCTTTAGCAATTTTAGGAAAACATAGTTTACCGGTCTTTGTAACGGGAACCATTTTTGCGATGTTTGGACAAATTATAAAAACAGTGATGACAGAAACGGTTTTTTCCGATACCCTCTTAATAATAACGGGTATTGCTTTGCAATTTGGAGTCGCTTATTATTGTGAAAAACGGCAATCTTGGCAGTGGTCATTTTCAAGGAAAATGATCCGTTTATAAAAAACATTCCTATAGTGTTTGTTGGGCACGTTAACCTTAGTATAAAAAGTGCGTTGCGCAAAAAAATTAAAAGAGGTAGCAGTTTTAAAAAAAAGCGTTCTACACAGCAACAAAAGAAACTTTTTAATACTCTGTTCGTTGAAGAGTGTGATTTTGTGCTGATACTTGGAGTATAAAAGCGTGAGTGTACATAAACGTCCATATGATGAACCTATTATCATGATTGAGCATAATGCTTTTGAAAATGCTTTTAATCGTCTCTATGAAGAAACAATGGCGCTGATTGAAAAAACCGCAGCGTATATTGACTCAGAAGGGAAATTAGTGGCACGCTCCCTTTCGACAGAAGTTTCTGCAATCTATGCAAAAGAGGCTATGTATTTAAGTACACGACTTATGCAAATTGCCTCTCAACTCCTTCTTCTTCGAGCAGAGCGCGAAGGGGAAATGTCGTCAGAACAAATAAAAAAAGAAATTGTAAAAGTGTCACTTCATACACCGACATTGGAACTTGAAACCCCTCATTGGCATGAATTGCCAGAAGTTTTTCGCCAATTTGTTTCTCATTCATTGCGTTTAGAAGCACGCATAACCTATATGCGTGCTGGGTGGGAAACTGCGGCTTCCTGTGATTTAGAAGATGATAATCCAGTGGGAAAACAAATCGAATTGCTCAAAACAGCCTTTGGGCGTTCTTAGAGGGACTCCCCTTGCTTTGTGCGAAGGGGAAATGTCGTCAGAACAAATAAAAAAAGAAATTGTAAAAGTGTTACTTCATACACCGACATTGGAACTTGAAACCCCTCATTGGCATGAATTGCCAGAAGTTTTTCGCCAATTTGTTTCTCATTCATTGCGTTTAGAAGCATGCATTTTTTTCATTTAGAGATGCTGCTGTAGTTTAAGCACTTTGGTCAATAAGCGGTGGCTTTATCTTGAACGATGATAATCTAGTGGGAAAATAAATCGAATTACTGAAAACAGCTTTTGGGCGTGCTGAGAATAATAGCTCCTTGCTTCTTTCTTGCGATATTTAGAGCAGTATATCCATTTTTTATAACCGAAATTTCACAACTAAAACTAATCTAGAGTGCTTTTTTCTGCCTAATTTCTATTTGAGCGTAGGAAATATCTTGAGCTTATAGCTGAAGGGTATAGGTATTGATTGTAAATTATGGCATGGGGTGGAGTATGGTTGGTTTTGTGGGAAATCGACTTTGGTTGATTGCAGCTGGAACACTTTCTGTTGATCTATCGTGTGATTTTGTTTTGGCTCTGATAATGATCTGGCTCTAAGATAGAGCAGGGGCTTGTACATCAATTTATTTATGCTCTATAATTTATGCCTATAAAGCTGCTGTAAAGTGTGTGTTAATGAGGATGATACACATTGTTACAGTTTTTGGGCTTCTTTTGTTTTGAATGGAAGGTATTTTCCCTCGCGTAAAATAAAATATCCAAAATAAAGTGCCATATAATGAATGTCCCATGGGTTCCCTGTGCCCCCATGCATGTTTCTCTCTATGAAATGTCCCTCTCTACGCGATGTCATTGTGGTGTGATGGGTATATTCAAAAACACCTCTCAGTTCTTATTCACATCCGTTGAGCCTCTCTCATCTTTACGCTTGCAAAGGAAAAAGCCGGCACGATCATCATCTTTGCCAGTCCCCAATGTTGCAACAGCCTTTGGAACTTGAGATAATTCATTAGAGGCATTTTTAGTCCTTTCTTGTACAGTTTCACTCTATACGGCAATCCCACGTTTCATATGTAAGCGAATGGTTTTGATTGATTCAAGATAAACAGACTTGTAATGAGAAAATTTTAGGATATTCGGGATTCTTATGCAACATACAAAATAATTAATTATCATTATAAATCAATGTGTTGAGTTATAATGATAGCGTCATGCTATAATGTAAAAAGTTTTCGCAAAGTGTGTAGCATCCGTTTCATAGCCTCTTTACACATTATGAATGTGCAATTCAGCATTCTCTCTTTGCTCGCTTGCGATGTTTAACCGTTATGGCATTGGATATGATATAGAAAGGGAATTTTTATGCTTTAGAGGGTGCTTGATCGGGTGCTTGCTTGTGATGTGTGAATGGTTTTGATTGATTTCAGTTACGCTTCATAAAGTATGTTCCATAAAGATGCTGTTCGTTGTGTGTTATAATTGTATAAATTTGGGAGGATGATTATCTTTTTACTGGTTTTGTCTTGGGTTGCTGGTTTCTTTGTGGTCTTGTCTTTATTCACATCTTTATTCATAGGGGGGAAAAGTGTATAGACTGTAGTTTATGGCAGAGACGATTCGTATTATAGGCATTGATCCCGGATTACGGCGTACAGGGTGGGGCGTTATCGATGTTGTGGGTAATCGTCTTCAGTTTATTGCAGCAGGGACGGTTTCTTCTGATGTACAGCGTGAGCTGGCTTCCAGACTATGTCAGATCCACAAAGGTCTTTCAGAGGTTGTGCATCAATTTATGCCTCATGAAGCTGCTGTAGAACATGTGTTTGTCAACAAAGATGCTACAGCAACTTTAAAACTTGGGCAAGCGCGTGCAATTGCACTGCTGGTTCCTGCGCAAGCAAATCTTCCTGTTTTTGAATATGCGCCCAACAAAGTGAAAAAATCAGTTATTGGGGTTGGACATGGGGCTAAAGAACAAATCCATATGATGGTCAAAGTTCTCCTCCCACGGGCTGAATTTGATAGCAGTGATGCGGCTGATGCTCTTGCTCTTGCTCTTTGTCATAGTATGCACCGTAACAGTATTGACCGATCTTATCAGGCAAGGAAGGCGATATGATTGGGGGGGCAACATGATTGGCAAATTAAAGGGCACCCTTGAACATATCTTTGATGATCATATCCTTCTTGATGTGCACGGTGTGGGGTATGTTGTTTTTGTGTCAAATCGGCTGCGTCCTTCTTTGCCCTCTGTTGGGGAGGCGTTAAGCCTTTTTATTGAAACGCATGTTCGGGAAGACGCAATTCGCCTTTTTGGTTTTGCGACAAGAGCGGAACAGGAGTGGTTTTGTCTTCTACAAAATGTTCCTGGAGTAGGGGCAAAGGTTGCTTTGGCAATCTTGGGTACTTTATCGCCAGATGAACTTGCACAGGCTATTGCTTTAAACGATATTGCAATGATTAGTCGAGCGCCGGGCGTTGGTAAAAAAGTCAGTGAAAGAATTGTGGGTGAACTGAAAAGTAAAACACTCCCCTTTGAACAAGCGGTCAAGACTGTTTCGGTTTCTCAGCGTGAGATGACCAATCAACCTGCGCATGATGCGCTTTCCGCGTTGATGAAGCTAGGGTTTGAACGGGAGCATGCATCCCGTGCTCTTGCTCTTGCGATGAACGCTCTTGAGGGCGAAACTGTTTCTTCTGCCCTGCTGATCCGCCATAGTCTCAAATTGCTTTCTTCTCCTACTTAAAATCAAGGTAACAATGCATAAAGATGAAGATAAACGCCTTCTGGGTTCCGCCCCCCTTCCTAACGATCCAGATCGTTCCTTGAGGCCACAAGTTCTCGATGACTTTATTGGTCAAGAAGCGGCACGGGCTAATTTAAAAATATTTATTGAAGCAGCAAAAACGCGGCAAGAAGCGCTGGATCATGTTTTGTTTGTAGGACCACCGGGGCTGGGAAAAACAACGCTTTCACAGATTATGGCAAAAGAATTAGGCGTTAATTTTCGCTCTACTTCAGGGCCGGTCATCGCTAAAGCAGGAGATTTAGCCGCTCTCTTGACCAATCTTGAAGAACGTGATGTCTTGTTTATTGATGAAATTCATCGCTTAAATCCGGCGATTGAGGAAATTCTTTATCCAGCCATGGAAGATTATCAACTGGATTTGATCATTGGGGAGGGGCCGGCCGCACGCTCGGTGAAAATTGATCTGGCTAAATTTACTTTGGTAGCGGCAACCACACGTTTGGGGCTTTTGACCACACCGCTGAGAGACCGTTTTGGCATCCCAATTCGTCTCAATTTTTATACGATAGAAGAATTGGAATATATTGTGCAGCGTAATGCGCGGCTTTTTGCCGTCAAGATCAGTGATGATGGTGCTCATGAAATTGCACGCCGAGCACGGGGGACCCCTCGTATTGCCGGACGGCTTTTACGGCGCGTTTGTGATTTTGCTTTGGTTAAACAAGCAAAACAAATTGACCAAAAAATTGCCGATGAAGCGCTTTCGCGCCTTGAGGTTGATCATCTTGGGCTTGATCCGCTTGACCGCCGCTACTTGCTCCTGATTGCGGAAACTTTTTTAGGGGGACCGGTGGGGATTGAAACAATTGCTGCTGCTTTATCAGAACCACGCGATGCTATTGAAGATATTGTTGAACCGTATTTGCTCCAACAAGGTTTTATTCAAAGAACCGCTCGTGGACGCATTCTAACTGAAAAGGCTTGGAGCCATTTAGGGCTTTCTGCCCCTGCTTCTATAACGTCTATACAAAGGCGTTCTCAACTTTCTGATGCTCAAGACAATTCATCACTTCAGACGTCTTTATGGGATGGGGAAGATGACTAAGGCATCCCTTCATTAAAAGAAACTATTTGAACATTTTATAGCAAGGTCATAAAATACAAGAGATGTGCTGCCTTTAACATATTCTGGTCGAAAAGGTTTGTCCCTAGTGAGGGGTTGTGCTTTTGCTTTTCACAACTTCAACACAAAAATGTGTTCAATCATTTTGAATGATAAACAATTTGCTATATTAGCTATATTAGATGATTTTATGGGATATGAAGTCGATGACAGAAATAACACCTTTTAAGAGCAATCATACAAACGCTTTTCATAATTTTCAAGTCCGCGTTTATGTTGCGGATACAGATTTTTCCGGTGTGGTTTATCATGCGCGTTATCTTGAGTTTTTTGAACGAGGACGTTCAGAGTTTTTACGGGATACCGGTTTTAATAATAAGATGTTAGCAGCAGGGGGTGAGGGGGAAAAACTATTTTTTGTTGTTCGTCATATGGAAATTAATTTTTCAAGACCAGCTAAAATTGATCATCTTTTAGTTGTTAAAACACGTGTTACTCATATCCAAGGGGCCCGCTTTTTTATGGAGCAATCTATTTTGCATGAGGCGATTACGTTGGTAACAGCCAAAGTTGAAATTGCTCTGATTAATGAGGAGGCAAAACCGCGACGTTTACCCAAAGAGCTTTTTGCAAAAATGCTTGGTTAAAAGTGTGCTTCATTGAAACAGCCGCTTCAGGAGAGATCAGCAGATATAAAGTAATCTATAATCTAAGACTATACATTTATTATAGCCTAAATGTTTTCCAATAAGGTTATATGATACAGCAAAAGAAAGCACCTCTGCTACAATAACTACAATAAATTGAAGAAACTACAATAAATTGAAGATGATATCCCACAAAATTAAACACGCTTCATCCATGTTATGATTCAAAATCAATGTCATATCATCCATTTTCTGCTATAAGCTCAAGATATTTTTCTTTCTTTTGAAGAAAGGTTTGTTGGCATCAGAAAACAGCGAAAAGTACAAAATATAAAAAGAAATAAAAATGTATATACCCAGCAACATATTGCAATAAAGTGATAATAAGCTATTAGGTCGAAAATTGTCTCAAAACACCCAAAGGGTGTTTTTAAGCAATTTGATTTGTTTTTTTACTGGACTATCATTTGGTCTCACAAGAGCGCGTCTCTCATCCATTTCTATCCATCATGCATGACTTTATGTGCTATAACGCGCGATTTATGTGCGCTTCTAAGCGTAGTAAATGAGTGAGAGATCAATGTATATAAAGCAGAAATGTATTCTTGATTTAAAGTTTCAAAAGCATATTATTCTATATAATATATTGACTGAGAAAGATAAATTATCACTTCTCACGGGCACAAACCCCAATAGAGGAATAGAATAAAATACTTTCATTTCAAATCTGTTCATGTTGAAACAATTAAAATCATTTGCTTACGCATCATAAGAGAGCAATATAAATCATTGAAAAAAATTGAAAAAATGTTCCTTATGGATCATTCTCAATGCAATAATGATCAAATATCGCAAGTGAGCAAAGAGAGCGAAGAAGCCGGTTTTCATGAAGTAAAGATATGAAAAGGCTTTTTTCATGTCACAGGAGCTTGTACGTTATACCATAGTGCCAGAGAGATGATAGGCATTGAAAAAGGCAAATTCACAACACAATGAGATTACATGAGACTTACACTAGATTATATAGGACTTGTAGGGGTGCGTGGGGGAGGCGCATTGTTGTGAGGTGTGGTAGGGTGGTTTAGTGTCGTTTTTTTGCCCGATGGTGTGATCTTATTAAAGAATGAGAGAAACAATAGCCTGAGGCAAAGCATAATTTTTCATGATGATAACATATTTATTTATAATGATAATTCACTGCGTTGCAATTTTTAGATAATTCTGAAACTTGTAAGATTTTTTCTTTTCAAGCTCTATTGCTGCGAATTAATCAAAAACATTTTCTTACATGTCACAAGCGGGGTTGGTGAGTGGATACAAAAATACTTAAGAAAGGAATAAAATACCTCTTACGAATCTTTTCAAGTGCTAAAACTTATCACTGTATTTTAAGCTGGAAATGCGTATGATGATTTAGCGTTCTTTTCATGAGCGTAAAGATGGTGGTGCATAATAGATTTAATATCATGCATTTTTATAGCATTTATAGGGAAGTCTTTATCGTTATATTTTTCATAAATGCTGTTGTGAAATGAGGGGGGCGTGCATTGAGGGATGTCTCTCGTCATCACTTTTTAAGGAAATTTAAGAAACAAGTCTTGTTTTAGCGCATGGATTTATGTGAGACTAGAGTCTTTACTTAAATTTAGAAACTATAAAATAATCTGTTTTATAAAATTTAAAAAATGCATCTTTCATTTAGAGGGACAAAAATTATGCCGCATTTAGAACTAACGAATCCAGAAACAATTGGAATGTTGCATTTGTTTATGCAAGCGAGTTGGATCGTGAAAGGTGTTATGATCGGGTTGCTGCTCGCTTCTATCTGGAGTTGGGCAATTATTTTTGATAAAATTTTTACGTATCGGAGAATACGGCGTGAAATAAAGCAGTTTGAACGCACATTTTGGTCTGGCAAAGCGCTAGAAGATCTTTATGCATCATGCAAAAGTCAACGTACCAATAGTATATCCGCAGTTTTTATAGCAGCAATGGTTGAATGGAAAAAATCTCTTGAAAAAGGGACCCATACATCGAAAAGTTTGCAGAGCAGAATTGATAAGGCTATGGATTTGACGCTGGGACGTGAAAGTGAAAAAATAGAATCAAAATTAAGTTTTCTTGCGACACTGGGATCTGCGGGACCTTTTATCGGACTTTTTGGAACAGTTATTGGTATTATGGAGTCTTTCCTTTCTATTTCAGCTTCTCAAAATACGTCACTTGCCATTGTCGCGCCAGGGATTGCAGAAGCGCTTTTGGCAACCGCTATTGGTTTGTTTGCAGCAATTCCAGCCGTTATTGCTTATAACAAATTGACTCATGAAAGTGCGCGCATCATTGCACAAATAGAAAATTTTGCCGATGAATTTTCAACAATTGTATCGCGGCGTATTGATGAAACACGCACAGCACCTTCCTCTTTATAAAAAGGATCTTATCCATGGGCGTTTCTGTTGCTTCTTCTTCTCGCAAAAATACACGTAGGCGGCATCATTCACGAAGCCAACTGATGAGTGAGATCAATGTCACTCCTTTTGTGGATGTCATGCTGGTCTTGTTGATTATTTTTATGGTTTCTGCCCCTCTTTTAGTAAATGGTGTTCCTCTGGACTTACCGCGGAGTCAAGCGGGTCCCGTACAAGCGCAAAAAACACCCCTTACGGTTTCACTTGACGCGCAAGGGCGCTTTGCCATTAATCAAGATTATTATGAAACGTCACAGTCCCTGATTGCGCACCTTAAAACTCTTCTGGAAGCAGATGCTACACAAAAAGATCAACGAGTTTTTGTGCGGGTTGCTAAAACTGTTGAATATCAGCAAGTATTAAAACTGCTGGCGGATATTCAAAAAGCGGGGTTTTCTCAAGTTGCGTTAGCAAGTCTAGCACAATAAATAATAAGTAATAAAATTCGCATAACTAATTGTTTTTAAGATGTTTTTTTAAATAGCATAGAGTGATTAAAAATGAAAAAATGTAAGGCATAAATAAGGCATAAAGAATGAACAAAGACTCCTATCATAGCATGAAACGAGGCTTGGCTTTATCCCTTGTGGTCCATGTCATTTTTCTCAGTTGGGGAGCCATTCAGTTTACAAGCTCTATCTCTTTACCACAACCATTGGAAGCAATTCCTATTACTCTTGCTCCTTTGGTGGACGAGTTTTCTTCTCAACAAGGAGCCGTGAAGGCTCCTATCCGTGCAATCCCTGCCGTTAAACCAACTATGCAACCACAAGAGAAAGAAGATGCACGCCATATTGGAGAGGGACAAATAGATAGTCTTGCGCCGTTTCAACCAAAGGAAAAGCTGCTCCCCGTTGAGACAACACCGCCGCCACCAAGCGAAAATACGCCGGATACATCTGCACCAGAACTTACAAAACCAGAATTATTAGAAGCAAAAACAGAGGATGCGCCCAAGGTTGCGCCTGAGACGCCTTTGGAAGCACTGGAGGATGCGCCCAAGGTTGCGCCTGAGATGCCTTTGGAAGCACTGGAGGATGCGCCCAAGGTTGCGCCTGAGATGCCTTTGGAAGCACTGGAGGATGCGCCCAAGGTTGCGCCTGAGATGCCTTTGGAAGCACTGGAAGATGCGCCCAAGGTTGCGCACAAAAATGAAGAGATGATACCGCCAAAAGAAATGGCTCCAACGGTTCCAAAAGTACCGGCAGAGCAAGTGGTTCATCAAGCGCCCAAAATTGTGCTTCCGGAAAAATCTCTTCTTCCACAGTTTAAACCAAAACTTGATGAAGACTCTACAATGAAAAATAGGGCTGTATTGAATCAAAATACACCCAAGCTTAACAAGAAAAACCAAGAAAAACAAACCATTGAAGATATTTTGGCAATGGAGCAAAATAATTTGCTCAATCGTGCACGGTCACAAGGGGGGGGAGCAAAACGTTCTCATACACCAGAGGCTTTGGGTGCAAGAAAAAATATTAATGATACCACAAAAATGGCACAAACATTGGTCAATATTGCCGGGGGATGTATTCAACAGAAGCTTAAACTTGTGGCGCTTGGTGGTGATTTAAAAGATCGTCCAGTTGTGCGGTTGCGGTTTTACTTAGATCATGAAGGGATGGTTGTGGGCGATCCTATCATTGATCCTGTGAGCGGTCTCGAGAGTCAACAAGCTATTATGATAAGACAGGTATACGCGGCTGTTTTTTCATGCCAGCCTTATACAGATCTCCCACGTGATCAATATGACTTGTGGGGGCAAGGTTTTGACTTTAATGTTGATCCCCTTCAAGAAATAAGATGATAAAAAAATCATTTAACGAAAGGATGCATTCCATGACGACTATAAGGAGATATAAAGCTTTTGCTCGATTTATTATCGCTTGTGGTTTGTGGTTTTCAAGTATTTCATTGGTTTATGCACAATTGAAAGGAACTATTTCCAGCGCTGATTTTAATCCCATTCCCATTGCAATTACAGATTTTATTTCCAATGATTCGATTGGGTTGAAAATATCTGCTGTGGTGACAGCCGATCTTGAACGGTCGGGGCTTTTTTTACCGCTTGATAAAGCAAACTTTTTTGAAAACATTTCTAATCCTAATAAACAACCGCATTTTGCTTCTTGGCAGAAAATAAAAGCGCAAGGCTTGGTTACTGGGCAAGTCATGAGAGAAGTCGATGGACGATTGAGGGTTGATTTTCGTTTATGGGATGTTTTTGGACAGCGACAACTGAAAGGACGGCGTTTTTATACCGCGACAGAACGTTGGCGGCGTGTGGCACATATGATCGCAGATGAGATCTATAGTGAGATGACAGGAGAAAGTGGTTATTTTGATACAAGGATTGTTTTTATCGATGAAACAGGGCCTCAAAATGCACGCATTAAACGTTTAGCAATGATGGATCAAGATGGAGCAAATTTGATTTATATGTCTGATGGAAGTGAATTGGTGCTTACACCGCGGTTTTCACCAAAAAGACAAGAATTGACCTATATGGCTTATGAGGAAAATCAAGTGCCTCATGTTTATCTCCAACAAATTGAAATGGGACAAAGAGAGTTGATTGGAACGTTTAATAACATGACAATTGCTCCGCGTTTTTCTTCTGATGGACAAAAGGTCATTATGAGTTTGTTACAAAATGATGGGAGTGCCAATCTTTACACCATGGATTTACGAACCCGTACGATGACGCGGCTTACAACAACTTCTGCTATTGATACTTCTGCTTCTTATTCACCGGATGGAAAACAAATTGTCTTTTCTTCAGATCGTAGTGGAAAGCCGCAAATCTATAAAATGAATGCCGATGGCAGTGATATTCAGCGTATTTCTTTAAACGAGGGGAGTTATTCTACACCTATTTGGTCTCCACGGGGTGACTATATCGCCTTTACAAAACAATTAAGCGGACAATTTTCTATCGGTGTTATGCGCCCTGATGGACAAGGAGAACGAATTTTAACCACAGGGTTTCACAATGAAGGACCAACGTGGGCCCCCAATGGTCGTGTGCTGATGTTCTTTCGCAAAAATCCCGGTATGGGACCAAAAATCTATACGATTGACATTACGGGACGCAATGAACGACAACTCCCTACACCCAATGATGCTTCGGATCCAGCATGGTCGCCATTGCTCAATATACAGTAAAACAAAATGCTTAAAAACAGAATATAGAAGGAATACAGTCTCAAGTTTACACAATCTCAATAGTTTTTAATTATTTAAAAGCAGGAATTGATTATAGTGGGCATGGGGAGTTATGTATATTTCATCTATCATCTACGGTTGTTGATCGATAATGGAATTTCCTTGGGGGAAAATGCTTAAAAAATTCAAAACAATACCTTGAAAAAATAGAGTCGAAAATTCTGAGGTCTCTAGATTTCAACTTTTTATTCAAAGTGTCGCTATATATATTTTTTTAAACTTCCTCTTCAATTTTGTTTGTGAAGAGTCCTCTTGTCAGGGGGCTGTTGCTCTCTGATGTATTTTATTCAAGTACGCGGTTGTTTTAGGTCTGAATATTGATTGATTGGTAAGAGCAAAAGGACAGATTTTTAAGATAAATGACGTTATTTTAGAAATATACGATATCATAAAGTTAATGCCATAAAGTCAAAAATTTATTTGCAACAGATTAGAGAGATGTACCGGCTTTTTGTACAATACTTTGCTAAACAATCAGCTCTGGCTTTCCATTTGCTTATTTTTATTCTATGATGTTGTAAAAACACTGCCCTTTGAAGTGTAGGGATATAGGGCGTATAAACCTCCTTGATATATTCTAAGTGTTTTTTAGGTGCATGGCGAATATTTAGGGGAGTGCATGTTTGTTGAGTCTTAAGTTTTAAGTGAATTTCATGGGTGATTCGTCATAGGAATACGTTAAGAAAATCCGAATTGTTTACAGGCTAGATCATTTTCATCACTTGAGGGTGGGGAGGTTAATCTTAAAGAAAAACAAGATCGAATAGAGAGGGGATATAGGGATAATTTTGGGGGCATGTAAGAAAGGCGTGAGACTACAGAGTTTTGTATGCTTTCTTTTTGGGATTATGTTTTCTGCGATTGATTGTGGTTTTTTGTTGCACCAATGGCTTACCCCGCTATTGACGCGGGGCTTTTATATGTGCGGATAAAGAAGAAGAATGACAAATGCTTTTGAAGCTCTCATGAATGAAGAGAGGGCTTGTGCAAATGATGGAAATTATACAGATAATTTTGCCAAAATCTCATCACTGACATCAAAATTGGCATAAACATTTTGCACATCATCATCTTCTTCTAATGTTGAAATCAGTCGTAAAACAGATAAAGCTTTTTCTTCATCTATTGGTGCAAGGGTGGTGGCTTTCCAAATTGTTTTAATCGATTCTGCTTCACCAAGTTTTGCTTCAAGCATTTTTGAAACTTCACCAATATCTTCAAATGCACAGGTAATATGATGTCCGGTTTCTTCTGATTGTACATCTTCAGCACCGGCTTCAATTGCTGCATCCATGATGTTATCGGCTGTTCCTGCTTCTGGCTTATAGATTATTTCACCAATCCGATTAAACATGAAACTGACCGATCCTGTTTCCCCTAAGGCTCCTCCTGATTTTGTGAAGGCGGCGCGCACATTTGAAGCGGTGCGGTTGCGGTTATCGGTTAAAGCTTCAACAATGACGGCAACGCCACCTGGTCCATAGCCCTCATAGCGTACTTCATCATAATTTTCGACATCGGTGCCTGACGCTTTTTTAATCGCGCGTTCAATATTATCTTTCGGCATCGATTGGGCTTTGGCATTTTGAACAGCCAGCCTTAAACGTGGATTCATGGCTGGGTCAGGAGCACCTTGTTTTGCTGCTACGGTAATTTCGCGCGCAAGCTTAGAAAATATTTTCGAGCGCATAGCATCTTGACGCCCTTTACGGTGCATAATATTTTTAAATTGTGAATGGCCTGCCATAGTTTTCCTTCCTGTTTGAGGGCTTTCTTTCCAGTTGGACACTCTTTAGAATTTAAGGCGATAAAGCTCGCATCCCACCAGAATAAATGTGCCGCAGCATGAGGTGAAATAATCGAATAAACCCTTTATAAGAAAATTCATCTTAAAGGTAAAGACACCTTAGTTGAGGATCATTACAAGAGAGATCTCTTGTCGTTGAGCAAAAATAACGCTATAACAGAATGTAATTTCATAGCAAAATGGTTTATTCCATCCGCGCTTTGTTTTAGGAGTGGTTGGAGAGACCTAAGCATATAAAAAAGTTCCAGTGCTCTTGAGTGGGCGGTAACCTGCCTCATAAGAAGAGGCGCAGAAGAGGATTTATAAAAATGGCAACGCAACTTTTGATGCCCAAAGCAACAGCTGTTTGGTTGGTTGATAATACAGCTCTTTCTTTTGATCAGATTGCAGAATTTTGTAAATTGCATGTCTTGGAAGTAAAAGCTATTGCCGATGGTGATGCGGCTTATGGTATTAAAGGTTTAGACCCCATTAGTTCTGGGCAATTGACGCGTAGTGAAATTGCACGGGTGGAGGCTGATCAAAATGCACGCTTGAAAATTTCTCAATCGAGGGTGCATATTCCTGAAAAAAAACGTAAAGGGGCGCGCTATATCCCTCTTTCTCGACGCCAAGATCGTCCCAATGGTATCCTATGGTTGGTTACGAACCATCCCGAGTTGAAAGATGCACAAATTGCACGGTTGATTGGGACAACAAAAGCGACAATTGAACAAATCCGCCTTAGAACCCATTGGAATAGTGCAAATTTGGTTCCTCTTGATCCTGTAGGGCTTGGTTTGTGTTCGCAAATTGATTTAGATTTTGAGCTCCAGCGTGCGGCGAAAAATCGCCCTGTTGCGGCAGAAGAAGATAGGTCGTTACTTCCCGCTTCTCTGACGGAAAACGCTGCTCTAGAGGAAAATGAGAGTGAAGACAATCTGCATAAGACTTTTGACGCTGATAAAGTTTTTGCAAAGCTGAACGCGCTGCAAAAAAATCGTCAAGATCAAGATGATGCATAAAAAACCATGACACATAAGGGAAACATTTCTTATAGAAATGTTAGAGGAATGGCTAAAGAGAAGGAAAATTGGCAGAGGCTTAAAAGTAAAAATGATGACCAAAAAAACAGAAAAAATTTCGTCTTCATTAGGAATTAACGGTTATTCTTAAAAATATTTTTAAGAAATTACCCTTCTTTACGAAACTCAAGGAGAAACGGATTATGCGCTCTACCAAAAAAACCCTCTCTCATTCCTTAGCTATTCTCTTTTTTTTCTCACTATGCTTGGGTGGGTGTGGCAAAAAAAATGTCGGTGTACTTAACGGTATGAATGGCGCTTATATGAATGATGCTGGTTTGAATCAGATGTCACCAGGCTCAGGACAAGAATTTACGGTTAATGTGGGTGATCGCGTATTTTTTAGTCTCGATTCTTCTTCACTTGATGCTGATGCTGAACGTATTTTAACGCGCCAAGCAGAATGGTTGCTTCATTATCCTTATTATTCTATTATAATCGAAGGTCATGCTGATGAGAGGGGAACACGTGAATATAACTTGGCACTTGGACAGCGCCGTGCTGTTGCTGTGCGAAACTATTTGGTGTCTCTTGGTGTGTCTGCACAACGGATTCAAACAATTTCTTACGGAAAAGAAAGACCTGTAGCGGTATGTGATGATATTTCCTGTTGGAATCAAAATCGACGTGCTGTGACAACGTTGAGTGACATGAATAGTCATTAAAAATAAGATTGTTTGTTTCAACTATTCAATAAGCTCTTAAGGGGAAAAAAGAATGTATCGTAAAGTCAATTGGAAAACACTCTTTTATACGGGGGTTTTCATAGCTTGTTCTACTTCACTTGTTCAAAGTGCGGCACGAAAGGCTTCCGAATATCCTGCACATGATACGGATAAAGTTGATGCAGTTGATAAGGCGTCTGATGCTGTAAAGAAAGCACCGGAAGCAGCCGATAAAGCAGCATCTGATGTGTTGGAAAAAGCCACTGACGCTGTTGATAAGGCTATTGAT
>NZ_JBHILR010000007.1:121571-134162 GCF_042193415.1 Bartonella sp. TT121SHDZB
CCGGAAGCAGCCGATAAAGCAGCATCTGATGTGTTGGAAAAAGCCACTGACGCTGTTGATAAGGCTATTGATGCTGTGAAGGAGGCACCTGAAGCTACTGATGAGGCATCTGATGCGGCGGAAAAAGCTTCGGATGTTATGGAGCACCAAGGGATTATTTTAGAGAATCAACAGGCTTTATTTAAAGATTATGATTTAGATAAGCTTTTGCATGAGATACGAGCAGTGCTTGAACATAATAATTTGAAAAATGTTAACAAGCAGTTTCATCGGCTTTTTGATAAACAAGACTCTTCTGTTTATTCTTGTCCCTTTGAAAATGCCGCTGTGGATGAACAAGTTCAGACTGTAAAAGAAGAGATGGAGCAGGACCATAGTACAGGTGATCAGACAAAGGTTGCTGCTGTGGAAGCTAAGGTGGAGAGCCATGACCATGAAAACAGTCAACCTTTTAACAAAGCGTATGATGTAAGTGCTCCAATTGAAGCACAACAGAGTATAGATGGTACTCTTTCTTCTTCCAAAACTTTGTATAAAGAGGGTTATGATTTTATTCGTTCTGCCAACTATGTTGAAGCTGAAAAAACCTTTTGCACTTTTCAAAACCGTTACAAAAAAGATCCTTTAAGTGATGATGCTTTGTTTTGGTTGGCAGAATCTTTATTGGGACAAAAGCGCTATCATGAAGCAGCACAAGTTTATCTTAGGGCATGGTATGCAGATGAAAAGAAGCTCTATACCTCCGAGATTTTGCTAAAATTAGCAAGAAGTATGGTCGCTCTTGAGGAGAATGAAGAGGATTGTGCTCTTTTTGCAAAAAAATCAAAACGTCAAAGAACATTAGAGTCTATTTTTTGTAAACCTGCAAAATAAACAGCGAGGTCGTTTTCGGTGTGCGTTAGACTGGCAAGAAATCTCTTTAAAACATCGGATTTTATTCAATGTCAGAAGTTGATTCTTGCCGTCTCAGGGGGAAGTGATTCTTTGGCTTTGATGTTTTTGGTCAAAGAGTATTTGGAGACTCTCGCATTTCCTCCAGAAATGATTGTTGTCACGGTTGATCATCAATTGCGTAAAGAATCGATGCGTGAAGCAGAAACTGTTGCGGAAATTTGTCGTGCCCATCACATTAAACATATTATTGTACGGTGGGAAGGCGAAAAGCCAAAGACGCATATTGCTTCCAGTGCTCGTGTTGCACGCTATGATCTCTTGGTTAAAGAAGCACAAAAACAAGGTGCATCACTTATTATGACGGGGCATACACTCAATGATCAGGTTGAAACCTATCAAATGCGGTATCAACGTCTCCAAAAGAATAGAGGTGCTTTGTATAGTGAAGCTGTTGCCATGCGTGATGAGGTTTATGCTAGAGAAACGAGAAAAAATATTGCTCAAAAAAACTATAGTCCCCTTTATGAGCGCGGTTTATCCTGTATTCCGCGTGAGGCATTGTTGCATAGAAAAGTGCGTTTGATTCGTCCACTCCTTGGTGTAAAACGCCAAACATTACGGAATTATTTACGCTTACAAGGACAAACATGGATTGATGATCCAACCAATGAAGATCGCAATTTTGAACGTGTGCGCGTGCGTCAATCTCTTTCTCCGCAAAAATTGGCTTATATTGCTCAAAAAATAAATGAAGCCGCATTGCAGCGTCGTCAACAAGCCAAAAATATTGCTGATTTGATCTTAGCGCTGGATATTACAGTCCAACATGGGCGTTGTTTCATAGCAAAACCTGCGCTATTTTTACAGAAACATTCCAGTTTTCCTTTCGTGGTGGGGCTCTTTGCGGTGCTGATGGGAGGGGGATTTTATTTGCTCCCCAATCAAAAATTAAGCATGCTTGTTCAAAAACTCTGTCTCCATTCTTCAGAAAAGCAGCGTTTTACTTATGCGGGCTCTGTTATTGAATATAACAAAAATGGAATTGCTTTGTGGCGCGAAGGGCGAAATATGAAAGAGGCTATCGTTGAGCCTGACAAAACTTTTATATGGGATGGGCGCTATCAGATTACAAATCATGGATCTGAGGCTATAAAGGTTGGAGCAGCAAATTTAGAACAGCTGAAATTTTTATTAAAAAATAGCGACTTTGAGTTTGAAAAGCCTCATTTTCCCTCTTTACAATCGCTGCTGATGATCTCAAACGATAAAGGGCATGATATTCCAGAGTTGATTTCTCAAGCGGTTGTTTATAAAAATGTTATCATCAAGCGGATTATGGCGCCTTTCGATTGGCTTTCCTCTCGCGAAGATGCTGCGCTGGTGAATGTTGTGGAACCTTTTTTTAATATTGAGGTGAAAAGATAAAGGAAAAATTACTCTAAAAGAAAATAAACAGCTTCTCATCTCTTGGCAAGGGGCTGACAAGGTTATATGTTAAAAGGAACTGTTTGAAATCTAGATTTGATTAAGTGGGCTGAATATGAATTCCAATTACCGCTCTCTCCTCATTTGGGGAGTTATTGCTTTGATTTTGATTGTGTCGTTTTCTTTCTTTAATGGAGATAGTCAACGTTCTGGTGGTGGAGAAGTCTCCTATTCTGAATTTTTGCAAAAAGTTGAGAATAATGAGTTGAAATCTGTGACCATTCAGGGTCAAAAATTAACAGGACAAACCATTGAACATAGAACTATTTCAACCTATGCTCCACGAGATCCAGGTTTGATACAAAAATTGGAAAGCAAAAACGTCAATGTTAAAGCTATTCCTGAAAGCTCTGGAAATAGTATTTTCCTCAATCTCCTCTTTTCCTTGTTGCCTGTTATTATTATCGTGGGGGCGTGGGTCTTTTTTATGCGGCAAATGCAAAATGGATCGCGTGGTGCAATGGGATTTGGGAAGTCAAAAGCAAGATTGCTTAATGAAGCGCAAGGACGTGTTACTTTTAAAGATGTTGCTGGTGTTGAAGAAGCAAAGCAAGATCTTCAAGAAATTGTTGAATTTTTACGCGAACCACAAAAATTTCAACGTTTAGGAGGGCGTATTCCACGTGGTGTTTTGCTTGTTGGTCCTCCAGGAACCGGTAAAACTTTGTTGGCACGCTCTGTGGCCGGTGAAGCCAATGTGCCATTCTTTACCATTTCAGGCTCTGATTTTGTGGAAATGTTTGTAGGTGTTGGGGCAAGCCGTGTGCGTGATATGTTCGAACAGGCTAAAAAGAATGCGCCTTGTATTATCTTTATTGATGAAATCGATGCTGTTGGACGCCATCGGGGTGCTGGACTAGGCGGTGGAAACGATGAACGTGAGCAAACCTTAAATCAGTTGCTTGTCGAAATGGATGGATTTGAGCCTAATGAAAGTATTATTCTTATTGCTGCAACAAACCGTCCCGATGTGCTTGATCCTGCTTTATTGAGACCAGGGCGTTTTGACCGGCAAGTTGTTGTGCCGAACCCTGATGTTTCTGGGCGTGAACAAATCTTGAAAGTGCATGTGCGCAATGTGCCTTTAGCCCCCAACGTTGATCTGAAAATTTTGGCAAGAGGAACACCAGGATTTTCTGGTGCAGATCTGATGAATCTGGTCAATGAAGCTGCTCTTATGGCTGCGAGCCGTAATAAAAGAGTTGTCACCATGCAAGAATTTGAAGATGCCAAAGATAAGGTGATGATGGGCGCTGAACGTCGTTCAACTGCTATGACACAAGAAGAAAAAGAGCTCACTGCTTATCACGAAGCAGGACATGCTATTGTGGCTCTTAATGTGCCAGTTGCTGATCCTGTTCACAAAGCAACAATCGTCCCAAGGGGAAGGGCGTTGGGAATGGTGATGCAATTGCCTGAAGGTGATCGCTATTCCATGAGTTATCGTTGGATGATTTCCCGTCTGGCCATTATGATGGGTGGACGCGTGGCTGAAGAATTGAAATTTGGAAAGGAAAATATCACATCTGGTGCTTCTTCTGATATTGAACAAGCAACCAAATTAGCGCGCGCAATGATTACACGATGGGGATTTTCTGATCTGCTTGGAAATGTTGCTTATGGGGATAACCAAGATGAAGTCTTTTTAGGTCATTCTGTTGCGCGAACACAAAATGTCTCTGAAGAAACAGCGCGCATGATTGATATGGAAGTGCGTAAGCTTATTGATGATGCCTATAAAAATGCGACAAATATTTTGAAAACAAAAAGAAAAGAATGGTTTGCTTTGGCACAAGGTTTGTTGGAATATGAGACTTTAACGGGAGCTGAAATTAACGAAGTCATTGCAGGAAAGCCTCCTTCACGCACACAGAAAGATGAGAATGCACCACCACGGGGGTCCTCTGTTCCAAAAACTGGAACGCTCAGAGCAGAGACAACAGTGGTTGATGAACAAAATGCTGAAGCAGTCCCTAAAACAGTGCTTCATAAAGCAGAGACAGATAAAGGCGAGGCAGGTAAAGCAGAGGCAACTGTTGGGAAAAAAACAGCAAAATCCGGTAATGTTGAGCCTAAGGAGACTCAGTCTAAAGAAGTGCAATCGGATGAGACTGAGAAAAAAGCGCAAAGCACAAAAGCTACCACAAAATCAGTCAATCGCTCTAGAAGTAATGCTAAAAAGAAGTCCAATACTGCGGGAGATGATAAAGAAAAATAAGAACTGTTTAATATCGCTTGAGTGACGATGTTTTAGGAAAACTTCTAAATTTTTTGAGAAAGGCGCAGGTTTAGTTTGCGCCTTTCTTGTAATATTTGCAAAAATATGGAAGCAAAAAATTAAGCAAAACCGTTGTATGATGAGGGCTTTAGCATGCTACAAGGCGAGGTGGACTGTTGCTTTTCTAATGTGGTAGAAGTTGTAAGGTTAGGCGATAGATTTCCTTGCTGATTTTGTAGGGTATGAGGTTTGGTGCTGGGTTTCTTTACGGATTTAGCAAGTGTGTGAGATTATCCGTTGGTTGTGTTAAAGGGATGTGTAGAGCATTTTGAGGAGATAATATTGCTTTTATGTGTGAGGGTGTAAACATAATTGCTTGAGAGTGATTTAGATGTGTAGATGGTGAATAGGGGGCTTGATTGTCTAAATGCATGAAGGTTTAATCAATGATCTGATTTTATACGGAGAGCGGGGGGACTATTGTACCAAGGGGGCTGTTAGGGAGTTAAAAAAGCCAAGGGAAAAAGTAGATATTAAAGGAAAGATGCATGGTGCAAAAATATTTTGGTACAGATGGAATTCGGGGGAGGGCCAATTCATTTCCAATGACACCCGATTTTGCCATGAAAGTAGGGATGGCGGTAGGAGTTTTATTCCGCTCACAACATCAATCACGTCGTGTGGTGATTGGAAAGGATACACGATTATCGGGCTATATGTTGGAAAACGCTTTGGTTTCAGGATTGACTGCTGCGGGGATGGAAGCTTTTTTATTGGGTCCAGTGCCAACCCCTGCTGTTGCAATGCTTTGCCGCTCTTTGCGAGCGGATCTTGGGGTGATGATTTCTGCTTCTCATAATCCGTTCTATGATAATGGAATTAAACTTTTTGGTCCTGATGGTTTTAAGCTTTCAGATGATATGGAAGCGAAAATTGAACAATTAATCGATACAGATCTTTCAAAATCTTTAGCAAGTTCTGCCGAAATTGGTTATGCAAAACGGGTTGAGGGGGATATTTATCGTTATATTGAATATGCCAAACGAACTTTGCCGCGTGATGTTCGCTTGGATGCTTTGCGTATTGTTGTGGATTGTGCCAATGGGGCGGCTTATAAAGCGGCTCCCCGTGCTTTATGGGAATTGGGGGCTGAGGTTTTTGCTATTCATGATGAACCCAATGGGACCAATATTAATCAAAAATGTGGGTCAACCGATTTAAGCTCTTTAAAACGAAAAGTGCATGAAGTGCGTGCTGATGTGGGGATTGCGCTTGATGGAGATGGAGATCGGGTTCTCATTGTTGATGAAAAAGCACAAACAGTTGATGGAGATCAATTAATTGCTGTGATTGCTGAAAATTGGCATAAAATGGGACGGTTACGGTGCAATGGTGTTGTCACAACAATTATGTCAAATCTTGGGCTGGAGCGTTTCTTGAACGGCAAAGGGTTGCACCTTGTAAGGACAAAAGTTGGAGATCGTTATGTTGTCGATGCCATGCGCCAAAAGGGATATAATGTTGGTGGTGAGGCCTCTGGGCATATCGTGCTTAGTGATTTTGGCACAACGGGTGATGGCTTGGTGGCTGCCTTGCAGATTTTAGCCTGTATGAAGGAAAGCCAAAGCCCTATGAGCCAATTGTGTAAACGGTTTGAACCTGTACCGCAAATTTTAAAAAATGTAACGGTTAAAAATAAAAATGTTTTGAAAAAAAATCCCGTCAAAACGGCTATTGATCAAGCAGAGAAGCGATTGGGAAAAGAGGCACGCCTCGTCATTCGTGCTTCTGGGACTGAGCCGGTTATCCGCCTTATGGCTGAAGGCGATGCACGAGAAGTGTTGGATGCGGTCGTGACAGAGTTGAAGGATGTTATTATGCATCATGATGTACGCGCGGGGGATGCGCTTGAGGAATCTTGAATGCTGTAAGGGGCAAGCAATCAGCTAATCTTTTGAGAAATAAAAGATGTTTGCTGCGGGAATTATTTGTTGCAATAAAGGGAATGTTTCTAGAATTTGGTAGATCTCAAGCGGGTGACCTTTTGAAATAAAGGGGAGGGTTCCTATGGTGGTTGAGGGGAAAAAGAGAAGGCTAAAGCTTGGGGATTGGTGTGTTCTAGAGAAGGGGAGATCTTGAGAGAGAGGTGAAAATTCTTGAGTTGTACAGGAGAAAGGGCTGGTGAGAGCAGGCAGTCGAAATGGTTATTCAAGAAAAACAGCCGTTGGTGAAGGGGGGGGTGTGATGGCCGAAGTTTATCCTTTATACCTTTCATATAAGGAAGGATTAAGAATTACATAAAAAAGGGTTCGGCGATTTATATTGGTGAAAGCGATGTCGTTTCGTGGTTTTGTCTTTAATGTTGTTTTGGGATGCACTTCATAAATATGGATTTTTGATTTATCAAAAGCATCTCCTAAAGAACAGTCTCATGATAAAGATTGCGTAAAAGAGTTTCAAACGGCGGTTAAGTTTTTGCAACAGAGACATGTACAAGAGCAAATCATGTGTATGAGCGTACAAGGTCAAAAGGTGTGACGCGGGTAAGACAAGGAATAAAATCTTATTTCTATAGTCTGTTTGGCTATAATAAATGTAAGCAAATGAGCGTTTTAATATGTTGAGTGAAGAGAAACTTAAGCTGAGTCGCTTTTATGCTGAAAATGCATTGGCAAGCCAACGTTTAGAGGGATTAGAACCAGATCCGCTGGTTGTTGCGCAAATGGAGCGCGTTATTATTGGAGAGCTTGAAACAAGTGATGTCATCAAAGATTATATGGAGCGCGTAAGACGTGGAGAAGTATAAGGGGAGCGGTGATCCTTATACTGATCCTGAAACTGGTGTGATGTATAATCGGCTTGGTATTAAAGACAAAGCCACACTGCAGCGTGTAAAATCTACGATTTCTTATGTGAGATCTTTCGAATTTGTACATACTCCTATGCGTGGTAAGTTTGATCTGGATTACATGAAAGAGATTCATAGAAGACTGTTTGGCGACATATATGAATGGGCGGGACAAATTCGTTTAGTGGATATTGCCAAAGGCAATAGTATGTTTACTGTTTATAATCAGATTGAAAGTTATGCACTGAAGATTACACAAAAGCTTGCAAAAGAACAGTATCTGCGTGGTCTTGGCGCTTATGACTTTAGCCAAAGGCTGGATATTACATGGGTGAGTTGAATGCGTTGCATCCGTTTAGAGAGGGGAATGGGCGCACTCAGCGCGAATTTATGGTGCAACTTGCTCGTGAAGCTGGTTATCATATCAACTGGAAGGGTATTGAGCGACAAGAAATGACACGTGCGTCAATTAAAGCACATTTTGGTAATTCAGAATATCTGTCTGCACTTATTCGTCAGGACCTTAATCTCTTATAACCAGCTGTGTTTGTAGTGTGTGCAACAACGATGCCAAGTTTGAAAACTGTTGTTATAAAGTCCCATAAGGGTATGGAAGAACACCCATAGATGATAAGTATTTTCGAGAAATTTCGCTTTTTTAGTCCCACTACTCAATGCTTTAATATACCCCCTTCCAGAATATTGGAAACTGCTTTTATTCTTTTTTGTAAAGGATTTCTGAATTTTATTCAATGCAAAGGCATATATAAAAGCCAAGATTTATGTTCATGAGTAGGTAAGTAATAACGCTTTGGTTTATGGAAATGCACTTTGCAAGAGGAATTTTGCAGCATGCATTTTCATTTTTTTACCTCTAATAGAGAGGTTAAAACAATAATGATTTAAAAATATGCGAAAAATTGCTTTCATTAGAGAAATAAGGTGAGCTCCTGCTGGAGTTATTGAATACAGCTTTAAGAGATCCCTGTGAAAAAGGGAGAATTCCCGTTATTTTTAAAAGTACTGACCTTTTCTTTGCCTAAAGGACGAATTTTTACGGTGTAAGAAATAATTGCAATGGCGGACAAAGCATCTTGCTGCTGTTCCTTCATTGGAATGATGACGTGATCAGATTGACTATACATAACTAGTTAAACGGCATACTGTACCTTCCAAACTAACAATGAAAAATGGGGTTTAGATAAGGAAAAAATAAAGTATGTTAATAAAACGAGATAATTATAACATAAATTTGACAATTATAACCAAAATGTGCATAAAATGAGTTCGTGTAATACATAACGTATATAACACAAAGAGTGGTTCTGCTTTATTTGATAGCAGAAACGGTTTATATTTATTTTTTATAAGGAGATTTATCCTATGAGATATGTTATTTTAGCTGCAGCTTTGTTTAGCTTCTCTTCTTCAGTGCTAACTGCTCATGCTGGTAGCTCGGCGCATAAGGACAGAATTGTAGATCACATTGCAAAACACGAAAATTATGCAGCAATAGAAGGTTTTGGACAACAGGCGATAGATCTCCTTGCGAGAATTGTGATTCCTATGAAAAAGAATAACTCTTCATATTACGATGACAGATTTCAAATTCGTGACAGGCATTATGGTTTTGCTGCAGATCTTGGATTTAAACATCGTTGCGTAGATCTTCCAGGGCTGTATAACGGTGAAGCAAGGCTAGAATGCACTTTGAAGCAGAAGTGATAGATGTAGGGAGATACTCTTGATAGATGAAGTGCACCTTGTTATACAAGGTGCACAGTCTTTAGATTGTGCTACGTTTTCAGTTTTTGTAACCAGTGATGGTAAATTTCTGGCGTAGATGTAATGTTGTGAGAGATCCCTTTTCTTATAGTTTAGTTGCTTTTCAGCTTCGCTTTTTTTATGTTTATTTACTTGACTTTGTGTTTTTTAAAAGGCATCACGGCGTTTGAAAGGATCGTAATAGATTTCTGTTACACGAAATTTTCCTTCGAGGCGTTTGCATTGGATGATGACATCTATCATCGAGATTAATAAGCCGCGGATGTCATCGCGTGCTAAATTACCACCACCGTCACTTTCTTTGACTAAAAGGGTCATTTGTTCAAAGGCTGCAAGTGCTGTTGAGGCGTGGACGGTGGTAATGGAGCTGGGGTGAGCAGAATTGACATTACGGATATAGTAAAAGGCTGTACCATCACGCAGCTCTTGTGGAAGGATTCTGTCGGGGCGCATGCGCAATCCAGATTCAAGCAGTTCTTTTGCACCTGCTTTTGCTAAGCCTTGGTTATCTTTTGAATAAAAGAGCTGCACTTTGTTGGCGTGCGGAACGACAAGTTCTGGTGTGTCTTCAATGGTGAGAATGCGTTCATAGTCAGGGATTTTTGCAATCAAAGCTTTGGAGAGGGTTGTTTTCCTGGAACCGGTTTTGCCCGATATTAAGATATTTTGTTGTGTAATAACGGCTCTTTCTAAAAAGGTACAAAAGTCTTTGGCGATAAAGAGATCTGTTAGCTCTTTGTCTGTATCAGAGAGTTCGGATAACCGTTCTGTCATTTGTTGCGTGGGGGTGAAACTGATGTTTTGGGCGACAGAAAACAGATTGTTTTCATGTAAACTTTCAAGAGAAAAAGTGCGTGATGAAGGTTTACGAATGGTCATGCTGATGGTATTGGCTGCAACTGCTGGAGGCATAACAATTTGTATGCGTTCGTTGTTTGGCAGTGTTGCGGAAAGAACGGGGTTTTCTACACTGATTTTTTGTGTTGTGTAGGCAGCAACAACTTTTGCAATCTCTTCTAGTTCGCTGTAGGTTAGCTCTTTTAAGATGTGGGGTTGCCAACCATCTGGACCTTCAACGATTACTTCGCCAGAGCGATTGACAACAATTTCAAATAAATTGTCATTATTGAGGAAGTCATCTAAGATCTTTAATTTTGTTAAAACGATGGAGACGCGTTCTGCATGTTTTTGCTGATGGCATAATGTGACTTTATTGGCTTAATGAAAAAAGGAATAGCCGGGAGTAGAGCGGTTTCTTTTGCTCTTTACGACTAGTTTATAGACAGAGGAAAAATCGAGATCTTTTGCTACGAAAATGTTGATCAGTTCGCCTTGAAATTTTTCTAAGGTAGGAGGGATATTGATTTGATTTTCAAGAGCAATACTGGCGGCCTCTTTTCCAGTGTTGCTTGCGCCTTCAAAACCGCCGCCTCCAGAGTTGTTTGAACCTTCTTTATTGGAATTGCCTACTATTTTATTTGTTAAAACTGTTGTGGCACCATCAATAACGGTCAACAAAAGGGAAGAGCCAAAGCGCTCCCACCAATGGGTGTTGATGTTGCCATCAAAACCAGCTCTTCCTAAACTGTCTGTTACGGGTGAGGCAAGGTCGATGATGACACCGGTTGGGGTTTTTGCTCTTGTCCAGAGCACAAAGAGGCGGGATTGACCTTGTTTTATCCCTCCGCGGTATTCGCCAATCACTTGGGTTCCTTTGTCAGAATTCACATTATACAAAAAATACAATAAAGTCAATAGTTTGTTTGTAATTATTTTATATGAATCCACTTAAGAATCCATCTTTTTATGTATGATTCATTTGACCGTTTTTTATATAAGATTGCCATGTATGAATAGACCATAAAAAGCAAATCATGATGTAAATATTATAACGCATGGGTGCATTCAAATGAAATGAAAAGCAGCTATCATTCATAACAGTTCATAAATTTTATGATACGTTTTTATCACTCAAAATCGCATTGTTTAAAAATTTAGTTGTTTGGAATTATCGATAACATACGTTTAAAGATCACATCTTGTTTTAATGATTGGATTGTTAATCGTATGATAAAAACACAAGATTTGCAGTCCTCAAAATTGGGGAGCGCAAAATCTAAAGTTGTTATAGTATCCTATAAGAAGGTAATCATTTAAAACTTTTATAAGCTTATAGATTTAATTTATAAAGATTGCATAAAAGGATTTAAAGACAAGATCGATTTTAAAACGCTTACTAAAAAGTTAGTAAAAGATAGGCAGGCATTATCCAGATAATATCATCACAACAGCTATGCTAACTTTAAAAACGCAACTGTATTTGCTTCCACAAAAAAATGGAAGCGAACAATGCCATGGCAGTAGAATTACTATCTACTTTAGACTAGATACTAAGAAACGTTTTAAAAGTTATAGTTTAAAAATACGAAACCAAAAGAGCTCTCCTCAAATTGGGGGGCAGTTATTAAGACAAAGATAAGCAAACAAACTTCAAAACCATTATAATATCATAAGGCATGAGATTTTACTTAATTTTTAGACAAAAGCTACAATATTAAAGAATGCTCTATTTTAAAGATAACGCTCCTATAATTGAGTGGTTAATTTTGCTAGCCAAATATAGAGCCATTAATTCGCAAAGAAGTTTTGTTAAAATACGCTTATGAGAACCTCTCTAAATGAACGTTTAAACGTTTGAAACTAATATTTATAATAGTTTTTAAAGCCTTGCATTTGATAAAAGAAGTTGTTTATTGTCTTATGAGAGATTGTTTTGAAAACCAACGTTTGCAAATATAAAAAACGGGTTTTGATAAAGTTACCAAGCGTTTTGATTTGTTTGATAGGTTTGATTTTAGACAATGTGTTATTTGAATTTACTCAACTCAATTTTAAGGTCAGTATATTGGAACGTTTTAAAAGAAGTATTTTGATCATGGGCTTTGTTTTATATGAACCTCTTTAAGATAAAGACGTTATGATTAATACGTTTGAGAGCAACAAAAAGCGTTTATAGGCTCTCTCATTCAAATGAGTGATTAAAGATCATACGCACCATTTACATTCCTTTTGATAAGTTTTCATATCTTGAATAGAGCGCTTGCAATATGATACGTTTTGGATATATGCGTTTCATTATTGCATTTGGAATGATTCATAAGGATAGACGTTTGAAAGCCGCGTCATATCATTGGCACGGCTTTCTTTTATGAATGCTCTCTTTTATGATATGTGTATTAAGCATTATCTTATAATGCGTTTATAGCCATCAAGAAGGCACCCCCATGTCTATTTTTATTCTGTTTCCTCAACAATCTTGACAAGGTTATCGCTTTCATAAACCTCATAATTTATAGGAACT
>NZ_JBHILR010000008.1:0-81902 GCF_042193415.1 Bartonella sp. TT121SHDZB
AAACGCATGGAGTAAAATGCTATTCTCTTGCAACTCTTCCCACGTACAAAAAACAAATAAAAACTAAAGGCGCATGCTACTTAAGTCTTTATTCAAACTTCCCCTATACATTGATTTTATAAAAGTTTCTTTTGTATAATTTTTACATCATACATAAGCCAACTTCTTGCAAACCAGTGATGAGCTGGTTTTTTGTCTCTTAAAAGCCGGCAGAACATTCTTGTAGCAATTTTATAATAAAGAAGTTCAGAGGTATTATCCTCTGTGAAAAAGTGAACACTAAATAGCTAATAGCTTGAGATAATACCTTACAACTAACAGTCTAGCCCTTACAATAGGGGTTGTTCAACTAAAATTTAAGCTCTGTAATTTTTGTACTTAAAAGGTTCGAATAAACTAAAAGAGGAGCTGTTTTCTTTTACGCTTTTACCTTTCCTTGAACTTAATCACATGTCTATGCGCAAGGGCACATATCCCTATCCTCTGTATAAGGAGCTACAAATCGGATGATTTCTTACCCTACCTTAAATATACTTTTGTGCAAATTATTTTAAAGGTCGTGTTTTATTTTATTCGAAATGCTTTTATGGAAAGGCTTATTGCGCTAAGAGCAAGGAAAAAAAACGTATAAGGTTCCTGTGATAATGAAGAACTTATCGATGAAGTTTATAATCTTATCTTATTTAATTTCTACTAAATCACCATCAAGCACTATAGGATATTCAGTCGTTTGAAAAAAGGATTTTATTTTTTCAGAGCTTGAGGAGCGAAGAAATTGAGATTTCTGCATAAAGCAAACATGGAAAAATTGTGATTTATTGATAATGTCTTTTATCAGATAAGAGGATGAGAGGGATGATAAAAGGACATTTCTTTCAATATCGTAACGTGAATCAATAAACAATAAAACGCCAACACCGTTCTCAAATTGATTGACTATAATGAGTTGAATAGTCTTTCGCCGAAAGAGTGCAACCTTGAAAATTGAAGACATTTGTAAAATCGTGTACAGAAATTGAAGTTCCCATAATATTATAAAAAGTTGGTGTTCTTCCTTTCAGGTGTAAGGTATGGCCATGATAGCCACAATCGCATGATTGATCATATGCAATATGAACAATATCACCTGTGGTGTGCTCAAGTAATGGTGCATCTTCAGGATAAAAAACAGAGACAATTAATTCATCATTTTCAGGATTTGACTTTACTTGAATGTGATCATAAAGATGATAAATGTCACCATCAATCTTGGAACACTGGAATCCTATTGGACCAGTTTCTTGGGTGGTAAAGCTAAGAGGTTTAATATCTAATTCAAGGATTATGTCTTTTATTTTCGACACAGATTCAGCTTGAAAGGCTTCTCTAAGATAGAATAGGTTGTTTAAAGTTTTTAATTTTTGCTTCCGAGATATTGTAATAAGTTTATCCGCAAAACTTGGCAAGCATATGATGGTATCGATAGAAAATTCTGCGATAGCTGAACTCAAAGTCTCAAGATCAACCATAGAGGCAAATGGATAATATGTTACTTTGAGCAGTCTACAAATTTCATGGGAAAATAAAAATCCTCCCATAATCCTTTAAGCTATGAGACAATTTGCAACGGAGCCTTACAGAGCAATCTTTAAAGACCGTTTCGAGCTTCTTTGCCGCAGATTGTATTACAAACCCATAATTGAGTGATTTATGGCGAAGTGTTTTGGGCACCCTTGTTGTGTCCCCAGTAGCAAAAATTATATGTGACATTGAAGCTGCTTATTTTTTTTAGTTTGCATGAGGCAAAGGCAAGAAGCAAAGGCGGAGGCACCAACAATCATGCAAAAGGTGAAAGCGATATGATTGTTGAAATGGCTGATGATCCAGCCACTTGTCCATGAGCCGGCAGCTTGGCCAATATTTGAAATAACAAGAATATAACTAAAAAGAACACTGGCAGAGAGGGATGTAGTTGTTTTCCCTGCTTGATAGTATATCTCTGGAATCATGACAGATTCATAGACACTGTAGGCAATTAACGCAGTCACAGCGGTAAAGACGCCACCCATGAGGAAAAAAGCAGCGAAACTTCCCATAAGCCATAATAGGTAGAAAGTTGATTTATCAGAAAGGCTGAGATGTTTATTGATTATCCCCTGCCAGATACAAATACTGATGCCAACAATTGAAAAGAAAATTCCACTATAAGGGGCGAGATTTCTGTCAAATTTACTGAGAAGTGTTGTGGTGGTGATGAAAATTCCCATGAGGAATGCACAAAGCAAAGCCGTGACCAGCAAATAAACAATAGAACGATTATGTATTATTGTTTTTAAAGAAGAAAGAAAAGGATTCTTTATTTTTTTATTCTTTTCAAGAGATAATGTTTTATGTGGGTAATGATAAACAATTTGAATGGATAGAACACAAAGATACAAACCAATGAGTGCAAAAAAAACCATTAAGAAGGTCGATGTGTTGTATTTTATAGCACTCGTTGCAACAAGAGGGGCGATAACGACAGCAGCATTTTGAAAAAAAGAATAGAGAGTTAATGCGCGTTTAAGAGCATTTTCATTGAGATGTTCTGATAAAATTTCTCTCAAAAATGGCTTTGAAATTGCTTTCGAAAAAGCCATTAAGGTAAAAAAGATCAACCATGCAGAAGGTGTGAGCGATAGGATAATGCACACAAAAGCGCTACTCCTTAAAATAAAGGCGGTAGCCATTAAGAGTTTACGCGAAAATCTTTCTAATAAACCCGTTGTGGTTACCATGAGAATGCTTTCAAGGATTACCGATCCAGCGAGATAAAAAGCAACATTGGCGGTAGTTATGAGAGAAGAGTTTCCAAGCAGAGGGAGTACAAAGAAAAAGGAAAATTCAGAAAGAAAAACTGTGCTATAGATGAAAAAAGGAATTTTATTTTTGCCCATGGAATTTCCATAGAAGTGTTGTTAAATGACCAAAGACATTTTGTTGTATCTTTTGAGGAAGTTTTGCCAGCCTTGTTTCTACTATGCACATTTTGTTGAAATAGTATCTTTCTTGATTCACCAGCCAGTCCAATGCAAGAATATTGTTTTTCTACGATGTTTTTAGAAATATTGAGCATGATTTGGATTGAGCAACAATACTGTGCCCTGATGTTCGTGCAAAAATCGTAAGATCATTGAGAACTTGGATCTTATCTCTTCTCCTGATGGTTTGGACTATTTCTAATCCTTTTTGATAACCACCCAATCCTTTTTGATAACCAATTGGCACCCCGCATTCTTGCTTTTCCATTTTATCCTTTATGAAGAGGATGTACTATCCCCCATAGATTGTCAACATATGAATGAGATGAATAATTTTATAACCTTTTAATGAAATTATATTTTTTTCGTGGAAGGTTATTCATTCTCTTGAAATAGAGAAGAAAAACGATAGAGTTCGCTAATCATTTTTCAAATCTCTTTTAGCGCATGCGTTGATATTTTCCTCCATGGCGTTGTAAAAAACCTCTCTCAACAAGAGTGCGTCGTAATCGGGCAAAGTCTATCGTAAAGAGGTTGCATATCTTGGAAACTTCCGTTTCGCTATAGATTTTTCCCATTTGAAAGGCTTCACCAATTTTTGATAGCATCTCTTCTGTTTCTAAATGGCGGTCGCTTAAATTTTCCTTCTCCCGTTCATGTTTATTTTCTAGCATTTTCCACACTGTCTCTTCGGCTTGAAATCCTGCTGTTGTGTTGTGAATAAGTCCAAGATTCAAAAGGCGATTGATGGATTTGTGAATGTTTTTGGCATCTGAATTGACATGTTTGAGGATATCAGTAAGATTTTTTGCACCAAGGATAATGGCGGCATAAACAGCGCGCAGTGTCGGTGAGGTCATGGCAGAGATCAGTGAATTGCGGGTCTTGCGTTTGTGAAGGGTTTCTTTCCCCATGGGCAAAATATCATTGCGAATGGGAATTTCATTGATTTCTATGAGTTCTGCTTGGAGCGATTGTGCGCGTACAATTTGTTCGGCTGGGGTGCGTTTGCGAATAATCCCCAGACCACCTTGGCGATATTTGTGGTTTTCGGGGAGTGTTAAAGCTTCATAGGAGCCATCAAGCCGGTAGAGAATTTCTTCCCAGATGGGAGTTCTGACGCGTCGAACCCGTTGTTCGCTATTGAGAGCAATTGTTGTGGTCATTGTTGGTTCATGTAGACAAAGATAACCACCAGCGGTGATGTGTTCCCAAACTGTGGTAACAAATCGCACATCATCTGCGGGCGTTCCAGCATCAAGCCAAACAAAATCTATTGCTCCCCAAGATTTGAGGGTGCTTTCATCAAGAGAGAAAAAATTCTCATGGATAAATGTTACAGTATCTTTTTCAATACCGCCTTGAAGCAGTTTTTGCCATGCTTCTTCTGCTGATTGGCTTTCTGCTGAAAAATCATCAATGGTGATAAGCCGAGGTTCGTAATTTTCAGGAATCCCTGAAGGATCAAGCAAAGCTGTGCGCTCTTCCCTGGTGGAAGATTCTAAAAGTTTTTTATCTTGTTGCCATGATAATTTCGCTTTTTGAAGTGCTTTTGCGATAAAGCACGTACTATCACCAGCACCTATTTCAATGACTGTGCGCGGTCTTGCCATTTGAATAAGCGTGTAAATAAGTTCAGCACTGTTTTCTGTTCCCATATCGGGGGTTATCAGGGACATCTTTTTATCCTTATAATTTTACCAATCGTAGCATTCCTGCTTTTACAAAAAATTTTATTGAATCCTCTAGCGGGTGTTGAATGTGCATTGGTGTGGTGGCTTGCTTCAAGAGATGTTTTGTTTTTTCATGAAGCCGGATTGTACGCCCATTGAGTTGATTAATGGCAAGACTGCCAAGAGAAGAATCTATGATAATACATGTTGGCTCTCGTAAAAGAGCGGTTGCATCATTTTCTGAAAATGCTTTTTGATCTGTTTTGATGAGACCGTGTCGTAAAAGTGAGATCAAAAGACTTTCAGAGGCAAGAAGAGTACCATTGAATTGTATTTCTCTCAGTGATTGGACAAGGCAGTCTTCACGAAGTGCTTCAAATGTGGGAAAGTCGAATCCGCCAAATGCTGCTCCTTTTGTAGAAACAATGGTGATGGGTTGTATTTGCCGCTTGCCAATGAGTGCTGGTTTGTTTTTTATTATTTGTACATCTTTTGCCCATTGAACGCGTGATAAAGGATTGAGTTCACGTGGGTAGACAGCGAAAGAATTGATGGCTGTGGGCGGTGTTGGTTTTTGCAATTCAAGTGTGTGGGAGCTCTCATGACAATCATGTCGCATATAGTCTGCCAGTTGCCACACATAGCCGCTTGTTCCATTGTAAAAGTTTAAGCCTATAGGATCTTGTTGCATGATGTTAAACCGGTTTCTATTTTGCTATAAACTAAATTTTGGGAACGGTTGTTAGCTCCTCCACACTCAAGAGTGGTTCATCAAAGTCTTATTGGTTGGTGTGGGGTTATAGGGGAGATACAACGATTTCATCGAGGGGTGATTTTTATGCCATTTTTGGGCATGGTTTTTTTCGAGAGAATAAGAATAGATGGCAAAGTTTGCTAGGCATTATCCCATTCCTTTTTTTTGTATAGTGCGGTTTATGATAAAGCCTAATATGCCTGCGATCATTGTGGCGATGCCAATGATAAACAGTGTGCTTTGGGTATGATGAACATGGACAAAACCGGCTCCTAGAAAGCCAATGCACACCGCTGTTTGTATGATAAAGATATAGGCGGGCATTTGGTTGTTTCGATGTTCTTTCTGAATGGCTTTCATCATAAAACTTACCATTAGAGCATTTTGCACACCGTTTGCACCCCCAAGAATGAAAAATGACAGCATCATTAACCATACAATATGTGTTAAGGAAAAGCAGAAAATTGCAAAACCAATTATTGCAGCGGCAAGTGATGCTCCAGCGGCATTACCAAAGCGATGAAAAAGGCTGGAGAAACAGAGTGGACCAACCACGAGGCCAAGACTTAACATGCTTGTGATTATCCCATAGGTTTCTGCACTGAAGTACAGCTCCGTGCGGATGCGGACAATCGATAAGACGTTGAGAGCAGAGGTGAGGATGATGGTAATGATGAGGGGGAAAAGAGCATAGACAACATTTTTTTTACGCAAAAGACCCATTAAATCTAGCCCTTTTTTGGCTTGCTGTGTTGTGTTTGTTGTTTGCGTATGTATTTTTAAACTTTTAAAACAGAAGAGAGTGATAAAGGTAGCAAAAAGAACCATGATTGACAGTGCAAAGAGCCCTTTTTGCCCGTTCGATAGACCATACAACACACCTCCTAACAATGGTCCGGCAATATAGCCAAGATTACGAACTGTTTGGATAATGCGGTTGATACGGTCTAATTGCTGATCATTGGTTGCAAATTCTGGGACGGAAACGAGGATAGCAGACCAAAAGAGTGAACCAGCACAACCTAGTGCGAAAGAAAGTGCAATGTAAACCCAAAATTGGTTGGCAATTGCGGCAACGGCTATGAAGAGTGCTTCAAACAATAAAACAATGGGTACTGTTCGCGCTGGTTGGAAGTGATGCAAGAGGCGTGGTGCAATGGGGCCTGCACAAATTGCCCCGACAAGCCCTGCAAACAGCAGCATTGAAATAGATGCTGTGCTTTCTGCTAAGTGTAAAGCAAATGTAACTTGTGCTGTTTCATCGGAAAAGCTGCTAAAGCCTAAAATGAGAAAAAGTCCTATTTGGGCGAAAATCATGGATTTTTTCTTTGTCACAATGCTCCCCAACATGCTAAAGCTTTTACAGCTTTCAAAATTTCCTCCTGCGCATATTTATATGGTTTATCATTTAATTTCGCGATGTCAATTTTCTTTTCTGATGAAAGTTGGGAAAGAAATCCCTCTAAATGAGAGCTATACTCAAAATTGGCGCAATGCTCATTTGCAGCGATAAGGAGTTCTTTTTTACAGTGCGCCGCACATTACATAAAATATAACAAAATCAATAGGTTGTTTGCAATTATTTTATATGAATCCACTTAAGTATCCACATTTTTATACGTGATTCATTTGATCATTTTTTATAAATAATTGCCATGTATGAGTAGACCATAAAAAGCAAATTATGATGCAAATGTTCAAATGAAATGAAAAGCAGCTATCATTCATAACTGTTCATAATATATTTTATCGTAAAAACTCGATAGTCCTTGTTCTGTATTGTATTTTTTTGACAACTGCTTTGCTTTGTGATTACACTGGAAAGTTTAAAGAGAGACTGTGTTAGGATATAAAATGTTTCGTTCAGCTTTTTTAAAAAATAGTGAAAAATATGGACCCCTTTGTGTTGGTTTTGACCCGAGCCATAAAGTTTTGCAATCATGGAATTTAAGCTGTGATTATAAAGGTCTAAAAGATTTTTGTGATATCCTCTTAACAGCAGTCGTGGGTAAGGTGGGGATAATAAAGCCGCAAGCCGCATTTTTTGAATTATATGGGGTGGAAGGGATTCAAGTTTTGAAAGAACTCATTGAAAATGCACACGAACAAGGTCTATTGGTTCTTGTTGATGCAAAAAGAGGAGACATTGGCTCTACCGCTGAGGCTTACGGTAAAGCTTGGCTTGGTTCTCATAGTCCCTTCAAAGCGGATGCCATAACAGTTAATCCTTTTTTAGGGTTTGATGCTCTCATTCCTTTGATAAAGATTGCAGAAGAAACAAAAACAGCTGTTTTTATGGTTGTTCAGTCTTCTAATCCAGAGGGAAGGCAAATTCGAAATGCGCGCATTGGTGATCAAACTGTTTCGGTTCATTTGGCGCAGCGTATTTTTGAATATAATAACCAATCTTTAAGTCAATATCATCATCTTGGCCCTATCGGTGCAGTTATTGGAGCAACATTGGGCAATGAAGCAAAAGATACTATCGAACAGTTAAAAAATAGCCTGTTTCTCGTTCCTGGCATTGGTGCTCAAGGAGGAACAATAACACAATTAACTCAGCAGTTTCCTCAAAGGATATGGCAGAATATTATCCCTTCAATTTCAAGATCGATTACAGATGCTGGTCAAAATATTGTTGATTTAAAAAATGTCATTCATAACTTTGCCGAGCAATCTAAAAATACATTTCTGTCTTAATTTTTTTGTTAAGATCTTATAGAGAGAAGGCTCTTAATAAAGAAGGAGAGACTTATCAAATTTTCAGTAAAATACTGTTTTCAAGAAGTCATTTTGCTTTATCTACAGCATTTTTAAAGTCAAGAATTGTTTTTGATCTTCTCAAAAAATGCTCATATATTTTTCATTTTTTGTTGGGATGGGGAGAGCAAATACGTAAGCTAAGGGGTTGGAGAAAATGCAGAAATCTTGGAAAATATATGAATAATTGTTTTAAGGAGATGAGATAGGCAAGAAAATACAAAAGGGACGCTAACCGTGCTAAAGGATGTGGCTTAAGCGTGTTTGGAGAATATATTCGTTTGGGGGATGTTTTTCTTTAAGAGTTATGACTCCCTTAAAGAATAAATTCTTTTAGAATATTGCTTTATAAGGCTGTTGCTTGTGTAAAATAAAAGCCTCTAACATGTTGTTAAAAGCTTTTTGGTTGATAAAGTCATTGCAGCGTTTGTTTCTATGGGATAAGGGTTATCCGTGAACACATATTGTTGCTAGAGAATAACATGTCATTGAAACAAGAAAAAACCAAAGCTCGTTTACCCCGTGGTTTTGTTGATCGTACAAGTGCACAGTTGTATGCAACTGAAACAATGATTGCGCAAATTCGTGAAGTTTATGAACTTTATGGTTTTGAAGCGCTAGAAACACCAATTTTTGAATATACAGATGTGCTGGGTAAGTTTTTACCTGATTCAGATCTCCCCAATGAAGGGGTTTTTTCGCTACAAGATGATGATGAACAATGGATGTCGTTGCGCTATGATCTGACGGCCCCTCTTGCCCGTTATTTTGCTGAAAATTTTGAAACGTTACCAAAACCTTATCGCAGTTATCGGTTGGGGTTTGTTTTTCGCAATGAAAAGCCTGGACCAGGGCGGTTTCGGCAATTTATGCAATTTGATGCTGATATTGTTGGAACACCAACTGTTGCGGCAGATGCTGAAATTTGCATGATGGCTGCGGATAGTTTAGAAAAATTAGGAATTCAGCAGCATGATTATGCCATTCGTTTGAATAACCGAAAAATTCTGGAAAGTATTTTGCAGTTGATTGGTTTAGGCGAAAGAGGGCAGATTGAAAGGCGCTTAACTGTTCTTAGAGCAATGGATAAGCTTGATAAATTTGGTCCTGAAGGTGTGCGGTTGCTTTTAGGCAAGGGGCGTTTGGATGACAGTGGTGATTTTACAAAAGGGGCCGAGCTTAAAGATAAAGAGATTGAGTGTATTCTTTCCTTACTCACCGTAAACGCAAAAACGGCAGAAGAAACGCTTGATATTCTCAGACAAGTTGTTGGTCAGAGTGCTCAAGGGCTTGAAGGGGTTCGCGAGCTTGAAGAAATGCAAGAAATCTTTTCCGCTAATGGTTATCATAATCGCATTAAAATTGACCCTTCGGTGGTCCGCGGATTGGAATATTATACAGGACCTGTGTTTGAGGCGGCATTGCTTTTTGATGTTCTTAATGATGATGGGCAAAAAGTTGTTTTTGGCTCTGTTGGTGGTGGTGGGCGCTATGATGGATTGGTGGCACGCTTTCGTGGTGAAAACATTCCAGCAACAGGTTTTTCAATCGGGGTTTCACGCTTGATCGCTGCTTTGCAAAATCTTGGAAAGTTGCCTATGAAGGAGACAACAGGGCCGGTTGTGGTGCTGATGATGGATAAAGAGCCAGAGGCGGTTGCTGGTTATCAAAAAATGGTGATGCAGTTGCGTGGTGCCGGAATTCGTGCTGAGCTCTATTTGGGGGCATCGGGGATAAAAGCGCAGATGAAATATGCAGATCGACGCCGAGCGCCTTGTGTGGTTATCCAAGGCTCACAAGAACGTGAGAGCGGAAAAATACAGATTAAAGATTTGATTGAAGGGGCGAGGTTATCTCATGAGATCAAAGATAATCAAACATGGCGTGAAAGTCGACCAGCACAAGTGACGGTTGATGAAGATCAATTGGTCAAAACGGTACAGAATATTTTAGCAACCCAAAAATGATAATGGTAAAAGTCTTTATCGAAAGGATTACCTGAAATATTCGGAAAAGTTGAGATTCAATTTTTGAAATTTCTGCTTTGCTCGTTTATACGTGCTGGCACACGCGTTCAAAAGTGGGGTGGTGAAGTGCGTGCGGCATAAAAGAGAGATTTTTTAAGAGATAAAAGTAAGCGCTATTCGCTATAAAATGTGTCCGTCTGAGGATGCGATGATAATGCGTTAAAATGTGCAAAAAAATTGTAACGAACAAAAACTCTGAGAAAATTAAAAGGTTTCACACAACGCTTTCCCAAAAGTTTATAAAAATATTGACAGTTTATATTGGCTTCATCTTTGAATTCTCATCTATGAGCATCAAATCCTTTGATGTTCTCTTCTTGGACATTACAAAATCTAGCCTTATTGCAAAAGGAGGGAGAACTAGAGCGTTTTATCCTAAAAGACTTTTTAAGCTTCAAAAAACAATGGAATGACTTAAATCGAACAATTTTTTACAGGAGCATATTTGGATGAATTGTAAGCTGCCATAATGGTAACTTACTGATAATATGCATTTTTCATAAAATCAATTCTTTAAAGGAGAAATGAAAATGGTCCAATATGATTTTACTCTGCTCTATGAACGAAATCCCTTTATTCTTGAAAGACCTGAGAATATTGGAAAGTCATTTAAACTTCCTCCTTCAAATTTCGGATTTGAAGATCTTCCGCAAATCACTTTTTCAGGCGCCTCGTCGTGTCGAAGTATGATTTTTGAGTTATCATTTAATGGTATGAAAGCTTTTTTGGTGATGTTGTGGCAAATAGGGAAAATGTTAGAAGAGGAGGGGGAGGTGGATTTATGGTTTGATCAGATAATATTAGATCATGATATTCTTGAGGAATTTTTGATTTGTGATCTTTCAATTCAAAGACCAGAATATCTTAATTTTGAAAGTTTTAAAGAAGGTATCAGCGAATTGGAAACAAATAAAATTGTAGCGAAGGGGACAAAAGAAGAAGGTTATTTCATCAATCCAGATATTTTTGGTCTTCCTGAATGTGATGAAGATTTTGAGTTTGATGAAGAGGAAGAGTTAGATGAGGAAGAAATAAAGGCACAGTTTATGGCAGAATACTTGAATCAATAACTCCTTTAACCGTTTTTCTCTTAGAGAAAAATAAAAGCTTAGAATCAATGGCTATGAGGAAGTCATCAACCCGTTGATGCTGTATGAAGTGGAGTGTTTACGGGATCTGTTTTGAGTGTATCTTCTTTATAAACGGTTCTTTATGCAGAGCTGTTTTTATGCTGTGTTTGATTATTTTTATGAGACATAAGTCAATTTGAAGTGTGCAGCTCTTCAAACAAATGTTTGATCTGTATTTTCCCTCTTGATGCTTTTGTGTACCTTGCAGTCTTGATATTCACAGCTTTCGCCTTTGAAAGTATTTACGAGAAGCATTTTCACCCTTTTTAATTGTTTATTCAGATGCCAATTCCACATGTCATGGGCAAGAAAATGGTTTTGATGGTTGCAATATAAGAAGGGATAAAATGAGGCACTCTTATGATATTCAGATTTCACAATTCAATATGCAAAATTATAAATTATCTTTATCAATCAAACCATTTTCAACATAAAGTTTTTCTCAATATGAAGAGCTGAGCGTTGATTTTGCATAGTTTATCTATATGTTAATCCTTGATGTTTCCGAGAGAGTTTTGCATGAATTTGCGCATTTGGCAATTGTATCCCTATTTTTTGAGAGCGTGCAACAGCTTTTAGCTCTTTGATTTTTTAGCTCCACAACGGGTCCAGATTTTTCATCAGCAATTTTTCAAGCTTTTGCAAAGCCGTTAAAACATGAAATATTTATTGAAAAATTATTGCTGGAATATTTTCTCACAGAAGGCACACAATCAACTTATCGTGTCTGCTTTCACGAATAGAGGTTGCAAAAAATAAACGACACATATTCCCTTAGTAAGGAAATGTGTGTCGTAAAGTTTTATTTAAATGGACGATTGGGGAAATTAGCTTTTCAAGGCTTTTAAAACATGTTGTGGTGAAGAAACTTCGTAAGGATCTGTTGCACAATTATCTGAAAAACCCGCTTCTTCGAACCATTGTTCAACCACTCCATCGTTAATAACAGCAGCATAGCGCCATGATCGCATGCCGAAACCAACATTGTCTTTTGCAACCAGCATACCCATTTTGCGCGTGAATTCACCAGAGCCATCGGGAATTAATTTCACATTTTTGATATTTTGTGCTTTTCCCCAAGCATTCATGACAAAAGCATCATTGACGGAAAGACAATAAATTTCATCAATACCCGCTTGTTTAAATTCATCATAGAGTTTTTCAAAATCAGGCAGTTGAAAGGTTGAACAAGTAGGGGTAAAAGCTCCAGGAAGAGAAAAAAGAATAACACGCTTTCCTTTAAAGTAAGCATCACTGTTAACTTCTTGCCACCGATAAGGATTGTCTCCAGCCACTGATTCATCGCGTACGCGTGTGTGGAATGTTACATTGGGAACTGTTTTTTTCATCATCATGATGCTCCTGTATTCTTTTACGAAAATTTTGTTTTAAAACAGCCTTTGTATTTAAAAACATATGGCAAAAAGCGTTTTAAATAAAAGGGCTTCTCTAAAAATTCTTACTTCTGGTGAGTGTGCAAATATTTCACACTTCCGTCAAGTAGAATTAATGGTCGACTTTGGATACTCTTCACCTTAAAATTATAGGAAAGAATATAAAGGTATGGATATGACCGTAAAGACAGTTTTAACCACGGCTTTTGAGGGACAAAAACCGGGAACGTCTGGTTTACGCAAAAAAGTGTCTGTTTTTCAACAACCCCATTATGTAGAAAACTTTATACAGTCTCTTTTTGATAATATTGGACCTCTTGAAGGAAAAATGTTGATTCTGGGGGGGGATGGGCGCACTTTTAATCGTACTATCCTTCAGATTGTGTTGAAGATGGCAGCGGCGCATGGTGTCTCTCTTATTAAAGTGGGAAGGGGCGGTATTCTTTCTACACCTGCTGTTTCGCATCTTATTCGTAAAACTCATGCTCATGGTGGACTTATTCTTTCTGCAAGCCATAATCCTGGTGGTCCAGGGGGAGATTGTGGTATTAAATATAATATTTCTAATGGGGGCCCCGCTCCTAATTCTTTATGTGATGCTATTTTTGCAACATCGCAACGGCTTTCCTGTTATAAAATTTTTGAAGCACCAGATGTTGATTTAGATAAGCAAGGTACAACCTTTATAGGAGCCATGCGGATTGATATTATTGATCCTGTCGCTGATTATGTTGCTTTGATGCAGGAGCTTTTTGATTTTGACTGTATTGCCAAAGCTGTGGCTCGAGGTCTTACTTTACGGTTTGATGCCATGCATGCAGTAACAGGGCCTTATGCCCATGAAATTTTTGAAAAATGCTTAGGATTTTCTGAAGGGACGGTGGTTAATGGTATTCCTTTGCCAGATTTTGGAGGTGGTCATCCAGATCCCAATTTGGTTTATGCCAAGGCTCTTTATGATTTATTGATGTCAGAGCAAGGACCAGATCTTGGCGCAGCCTCTGATGGTGATGGAGATCGTAACCTTATTATTGGACGTCAACAATTTGTCTCGCCTTCCGATTCTTTGGCTATTATGGCTGAACATGCACATCTCATTAAAGGATATCGGAAAGGCGTGGTGGGGATAGCGCGCTCTATGCCGACGGGGCGTGCCGCTGATCTGGTTGCTGAAAAAAAAGGACTAAACTTTTTTGAAACGCCAACGGGATGGAAGTTTTTTGGAACCCTTTTGGATGCGGGAAAAGTAACCTTTTGTGGTGAAGAAAGCTTTGGAACGGGCTCTCATCACATCCGCGAAAAAGATGGTTTATGGGCTGTATTATTTTGGTTAAATCTTTTAGCGGTAACAGAAAAAACTGTCGCACAAATTGTTCAACAGCATTGGCACACCTATGGGCGTTTTTACACGTTACGGCATGATTATGAAGAAGTCGAAGCAGACAAAGCTTTGGCACTTATAGAGCATTTGCGTGGGCATTTACCACAAGAAGGAACCGAAATTGCTGGTTTTTTGGTCAAAAAAGCAGACGATTTTACGTATCGTGATCCCGTTGATCAGAGCGTTAGTACGCAGCAAGGTATCCGTATTTTTTTCGAGAATGGCGCACGGTTGGTGGTCCGTTTATCGGGAACAGGGACTCTCGGTGCTACCTTACGGCTTTATTTTGAACAGTATGAAGGTGATCCGCACAAACACAATTTTAATCCGCAAGACGTGCTTAAACCTTTGCAACAGGTGGCATTAAAACTGTTAAATATACAACAAGAATTGGGGCGAGACCGACCTGATATTATTACCTAAGATCATGGGAATGTTTTTTTGTAAAAGTATGATGATTGATCACATAGATTATGATTTTGGGATTATGATTTTGGGATCATGATTTTGGGATCATGATTTTAGGGGGCGTGATTTTATTTGCCCTAAGGGAGCTTCTCCATTTTCAGGCTCGTTTGGTTCTTTCTACGTTTACATATCGGCTGGTTTCTTAAAAACTGCTGACTTTTTAAAACCGAAGGCTGTAGGTCATAATAATCAAGCATAATGGGAGCATTAATGCCCAAGGAGTTCTGATGGTTTGATAGAAATTTTTGTTTAATAGGAGAATGTTTCTCATGCAAAACAAAATATGATCATTGTTGCACATTTCATATGTTTGTTTTAAAGAAGCTTCTCTCTCAGACACTAAAAACGCATCTTATGCGTGTTGCTTTGAAAGGGATAACCAGCTATTCATTGAGCACGACCATTTTTATGCTTATGAAGGAACAAAGTGATATCATCATATACATTTAGGTCTGCTCTCAATGTTGGCTCTTGTATTTGAGAGCATTTCGTCTTTTGAGTCTTTTCCTAATCGTTTTATACGGCTCTTCCTACTTGTAACATGCAAGCGAAAGGCTTTGGTTAATTCAATGTAAAAGGGGTTGAGAAAACCTAAGCTTATTGATCGGCTCTCATTCAATATACAAAACCATTAACTATGATCATAAATCAGTCTGTCCTCTAACATTATGACTATTATCTTTACTTAAATAAAAGGTTAAGTTGGGGACATCATGTTCTTGTTTCTCAATGCAGCAAGAGTTTTTAGCTCTTTGAGAACGTTTTATTCAGAGATGTTCCTTTTCTAATTGTTTTTTATTCATTCGTTAATTGCATTGGAGATGTATAAGAAAATGATTTTGATTAATTTGTTAGAGAGAATGAAGTGCGTAAATTTTATGATATGCGGGGGGCTTATTTAAGTTGTATAATGACCAATCATTTTTATAAACTTGTGTATAGTATGTGATGATAGCATTCATGAACACAGTTGGCAGATGAGGGGTGAAACAAAGGGAAATGTTTTTCTAAAATAATGGACAATAAGCACTTCTTGCTTTATGACCAGTCATAATGAATGATTTTTCTTTTAAAAGGGGAATTTATGACCCAATATCCCAAATGTCCTCGTTGTGATGGTCTTTATACTTATGAAGAGGGTGAAAATTTTGTGTGTCCTGAATGTGCACATGAATGGCCACAAAAAAATGATGATACTGCTCTTTCCGATATTGTTTATGATGCCAATGGTCAGATTTTAACAAACGGTGATACTGTTATGGTGATAAAAGATCTGAAAGTAAAAGGTGCTTCATCTGTTTTAAAAGGAGGGACGAAGGTAAAGAATATTCGCTTGGTAGATGGGGATCATAATATCGATTGCAAAATTCCTGGGATTGGGCAGATGAGTTTAAAGTCGGAGTTTGTGAAAAAAGTTTAGGCATTTATCTTCTTGCAATTGTTTTTGCATTTCGTTTGTTTTCTATTTTGACACTTTCATAGTTTTTTCCAATAGGGTTCTTTTCTTATTTTACAGATTATGCCAATCAGATAGAGGCAATATGTTTGCTTTTATCAGAAGATAAAAGCTACGTATCGCAATATGTTGATTTATAAAGATAATTCACTTTTTCCCATGTTGAATGAGAGATCCAAATGAATATCTTAAGATTTTCTTATTCCAAATCTGTTCTATGTTGAATCAATCAAAATTATGTCTCTTGCATGTTACAAGCGGGGAGATCCGTGTGGAGTGACATGGTACAGGAAAGCAGTAAAAAGGCTTCTTATAAACCCTCTCAAGTGCCAAGGGCTATCGCACCTTGAGGGTTGGAAAAAATATTATATCGTAAAGAAATACTGACACTGTCTTTTCTTTTAAACATACTGTTATGAGAAGGATTGGATGTTGATTTACAAGCAACAATAAAGGTACGCGCTTTATGAGGAGAACAATGCCGTAAAGTAACAAACTTATTTCTGCTGAATTGAAAAAATATTCCCACTTTTTATCAAATGACTTCCAAAACAACCATAATAGAATAGATCTGGTTTTACATTTATTTATTTTTACAAGTATTTGTACACACCTTCCTCGCTATATTTATGGAGATCAGATTCAAGGTGCTAGAGGGGAATTTTTGACTCAAAAATAGAAAAAGATCGGTACGAGATACTGATAAGGTAGCATCATTATGCATTTTTTTCAGCTCTCAATGTTGCAACAGTTCTTATATTTAAAAGTGTTTATAAGCGCTATTAAAAATAGTTTTTGTTATTATCCAGTTTGTGCTGTGTAAGCGGACGATTTTGATTGATGCAATAAAAACAGAATTGAAATAAGAAGAATGTCAGAATTCTCATTCAAGTTGCAAAATATGATCTTTGTCGATTTGATGAAACAACATATTGATTTATAATAATAAGTTATCGTTATTCATATTGAATTAGAACCCCGAATAACGTGGGATTTTCTTATTCCAAATCTGTTCCATGTTGAATTAATCAAAATTATGTCTCTTGCTTGTTACAAGCGGGGAGATCCGTGTGGAGTGACATGGTACAAGAAAGCAGTAAAAAGGCTTCTTATAAACCCTCTCAAGTGCCAAGGGCTATCGCAACATTGGGGACTGGCAAATATAATGATGGTGCCGACTTGCTACAAGAAGTATTTTGTGTGATTTTATCGTTGGGAGAGCTGAGAAAGATGAAACAAATGGGTACTCTATCTTACAATGTTTTCTTTTTTGGGTTTTCTTTTTTGTAACGGGGCGTGTTTTCTTGGTTAAAATTGCATGACAAGATGATGAGATAAAATAAATTTAAAATGCACATCCCTATGTGTTCTATTTCTGTCTATGCGATTGGTTTATTGAAACAACTTATGCCTCTTAAAGGAGCAGAAACCTTTTTAAGGCATATGTGGAGGTGAAAGGTGAGCGAAGGGATCAGTGTACAGATTTTTTTAACAGTACTGTATTTTTATGGCAGCATGACTTATGTTTGAAATTTCTGGAATAAAAAGGTGTAAGATTTTCGATACCCATATTTGAACGTTGCCGTTGAAGAGGGATAACTGGTGAGGTTGGTGGGGGGCGTTTTGCCTATTGAGGCCAATATTTATTGTGGCATGGCTTCAACGCCTAAAACTTCAGGGATAAAATGACGTAAAAGATTTTCAATACCATGTTTGAGTGTTGCTGTTGAAGAGGGACATCCAGCACAGGCGCCGCGCATATTGAGATAAACAATACCATTTTCAAATCCACGAAAAGTAATATCTCCACCGTCATTGGCAACCGCTGGGCGAATACGTGTTTCAAGGAGCTCCTTAATGGTTAAGACAATATCAGCATCTTTTTCGTCATAAAATTCTTCGTTGAGAGCGTGGGTTTGTGCTTGTGTTGTGGCGTTGGTGGTGATCACTGGCTCATTGGACAGAAAATGCTCCATAATTGTGCCTAAAATGACGGGCTTAAGATGTTGCCATTCTCCTTCTTTTTTGCTTACGGTGATAAAATCATAGCCTAAAAAAACACCATTGACATTGGGAATATTAAATAGTTTAGCCGCTAAAGGTGAGTTTTTAGCTGCTTCTTCACGGTTACGAAATTCTAATACGCCCTCAGAAAGAACCACGCGTCCTGGCAAGAATTTAAGTGTTGCAGGGTTTGGGGTGGTTTCAGTTTGAATAAACATAGATTCTCCTTTTATAATGAAGGATTGGGAAGATCTTACATTGTAGAATATTATATTTTTTAGGCAATAGATCTAATATCTTCATCGGCAAGATTGCTAGGAATAACAATGACAGGGATTGAAAAAGCTGTCCCTTTATTCCCGATTAATTGAATAAGAGGGCCTGGTTCTTCTGTATGTCCACTGGCTGCTAAAACAATCAGTGCAATCCTTTTATCTTCGTCGATCAGTTTGGAAATCTCATCAATTTTTTTTCCTTCTCGCACCACTATTTCTGTTTCAAGCGCATGGGTGGTGCGGATTTCACTGGCAATGTCTGCTAATATTTTATGAGCACTTTGCTTTGATTCTGTGCGCATAACGTTGTTTACACCTAGAAAATGTTGAAATTCTACACTATCAACGACACAAAGCAATACTAATGTTCTATTGGTATTTTGAGCATGCTGGGTGGCAAATGCAACGGCACGCCGACACTCCGGTGTTTCATCGATGATAACTAAGTTTTTTTTCTTGGGCTCTTTTTTAAGAGTTTGGGGCTTGGAAATCATGCACTTTCTCTATTTTGTACAAATGATTTTGGGGGCTTTCTACAGTTGTTAGTGTTATTGTTTTTATGTATCGTGCAAAAATCCAATAATTTCACGAATTTTTTTCATATTTTCTTCTGCGAGCATACTAGCACGTTTAGCGCCATCATGCAAAACAGAGTCGATATAATCATTTTCTTGATGAAGTCGACGTAACTCCTCTGTTATAGGGGCAAGCTTATGGACGGCAAGGTCGGCTAGAGCTGTTTTAAAATGCGAAAATTGTTGACCAGAAAATTCTAAAAGAATCTTTTCTTTGCTAACTTTGGCAAAGGCGGCATAAATACCAAGCAGGTTATCAACTTCTGGTCGTTCTTTTAAAGCGGTGAGGGTATCGGGAAGAGGAGCTGAATCCGTTTTGGCTTTGCGTATTTTTTTTGCGATAAGATCAGCATCATCGGTCAAATTAATGCGTGAAAAATCTGAAGGATCTGATTTTGACATTTTTTTCGTCCCATCGCGCAAAGACATAACGCGTGTGGCTGTTGTTCCAATCAGTGCTTCTGGAAGAGGAAAAAAGCCTTGTCTTTTTTCTTCATCCGTTTGCATAGAAACGCCAAAATTTAATTCGGCAATACGCTGTGCATAGTCGTTGTTAAATTTTTGTGCAATATCGCGTGTGAGTTCAACATGCTGTTTTTGATCTTCGCCTACTGGAACATGCGTTGCACGATAGACTAAAATATCAGCAGCCATCAAAGTGGGATAAGCAAAAAGCCCGAGGGATGCTTTTTCACGATCTTTTCCCGCTTTATCTTTAAATTGTGTCATGCGTTGAAGCCAGCCAATGCGGGCAACACAATTTAAAATCCAGGCGAGTTCAGCATGTTGAAAAACACGTGATTGATTAAAAATAATATGTTTTTGAGGATCAATACCGGCGGCTAAAAAGGCTGCTGTCACTGTTCTGGTGGATTCGCGTAAAGTAAGGGGATCTGGGTTGACGGTGAGCGCATGCATATCCACAACACAATAGAGACAGTGATGAGAGTTTTGTAGTTCAACCCAATGCTGAATGGCTCCAAGATAATTGCCAAGATGTAAGTGACCACTCGGTTGTACGCCGGAAAAGACAAGTGGTGTGAAGGTATCCATAGGAGTGCTCTTTCTTCAATTAAGGTTATTCATTTTATTGTTTTTGACAAAGTATAGATATTATGAGCGTTTTTTCAAATTTTTAAGCGTGTGAAAAAAGGAACGGGTGTTGAATAAAAAATAGGCACTAAAATAGATCAAGAATATGCCGAGCATAATCCCTGCTAAGGTGATCGCGCGCAAGAAAAAGGATGCTTGTGAGGATAAAGGAAAAGACAAAAAACCAAGCATATTCAATCCGTAATAGAGGGCTAGTGCACTCAAAAGAGTTGCCATCATGAGACATAATATTCGCTTTATCAGTTGGAAGTCGTATTTCCAATAACCACGTTTGATAAGGACACCCCAAAGCAACAGTGTGTTGACCCATCCAGAGGTAATTTCAGCAATAACAATGCCTCGTGCAGATAGAATAGGAAATAATGTTAAGGCGAGACCGATATTGATAAAAACGCAAATACCTGTAAAAATCATCGGTGTTTTGGTATCTTCATGGGCAAAAAAATTAGGAATAAAGACCTTAATAAGAACAAAAGCTGGAAGTCCTAGTCCATAAAGCTCTAGTAATTGTGCAACATGGTGTGTTGATTGACTGGTAAATTGTCCTCGCTCAAAGAGCAAACTGACTATGGGAGTGGAGAGCAGCAAAAAAGCGATGGATGCTGGAAGTGTTAAAAATAGCGTTAATTCAATAGAGCGGTTTTGTAAATGGTGGGTTTCTTCATGCTTTTTACTTCGCAAAGCGCGTGTTAATTCTGGTAAAAGAACGGTTGCAACGGCTATGGCGATTACGCCTAAAGGCAATTGGTAAAGGCGATCAGCGTACATCAAAGAAGAGACAGCACCCGATTGACTAGAAGCAATGTTGGTATTAATGAGCAAATTAATTTGCGTGATGCCACCTGTGATGGCTGCGGGGAATGCTAAAGTTAATAGCTTACGAACATTAGGACTTAAATGGGGCTGGCGGAAGGAAATTTTCATGCCACTTTGACGCAAAGCAAGGGCAATTAAGGTGAGTTGAATAAGACCTGCTGCCAATACACCCCAAGAGAGATTTAAACCGATATGCCAAGCGTCAAGTTTATAGATCCAAGCATAGGCAAGCACACCAATCAGAATAATGTTTAAAAAGAGTGGGGCAATGGCGGCAATAAAATAGCGTCGCAGTGCATTAAGCATGCCCCCCATCATGGCAGCAAGCGACATGCAGGTTAAATAGGGAAACATGATCGCCGTAAAATGAATTGTAGCGTTAAGCTTTGTTGCATCTTCGGTAAAACCTGGAGCAATAATGGTTCGTACCAAAAAAGGCATACTGAGTTCCATCGCAATCGTTAACAGTAAGAGCAGTGAAAAGAGAACGCCAAACACCTCTTCTGCAAACTTGCATGCCGTTTCGTGACCATCTTCAGTGATTTTTTTGGCAAAAAGAGGAATGAAAGCAGCATTAAAGGCACCTTCAGCAAAAAAACGGCGGAATGTGTTGGGAAAACGGAAAGCAGCATTAAACGCATCAGAAACAGGACCAGTCCCTAGGGCTGCGGCCATCAACATTTCACGTACGAAGCCAAAAATACGGCTCATGAGGGTTCCGGAAGCAACTGTTGCAATTTTTTTAATCAATGTCATAAAGATATATCAACTTTGTTGTAAAAGAGAAGCGATGACAGGAGAAATAAACCGTTTTAAATCGTAAAAATCTGATCTCTATCCTAATCAAGGATACTTTTTGAAAGCGTTTTACGACGGTGTTTATCTTTCTGTCAACAATGGTGCTTGAAGACTTTTTTTATGCTCCTTGTTTACTGTTGTATTAAAATTTTTATTGTTGCCATAAAATAATTAAAATTTCTTTTTCAAACTGAAATATGGGAGTGATATCATAACAATTTGAAGGGATATGTAGGGATATATAATGATAATTTCTCTTTATGGTGTGATGTCGTGAATAGTGCAACCCAATGCCGTTTTGTTTTATGTGAGGGGTGTGACCCTATTAAAAGAACGCAAATAAAATAAAAGCGTGGAGCAATGGGCAATTTCCATTATTTATTCATGATTTTAAAAATAGCGCTTTAGATGTTTTAAAAAGTCGTAAGGCTGAGCTAAAAGGTGATGGTAAAGCTGGTGATTGGTTTTTACTTTTACGACTTTATGTTCTCCCCAAATGTGGCTGCCTTCCCATTTTAGAGATTACATAAACAAGAGGATAGGAAGACATGATCTTTCAACAGCATTTTTCCTGTTCAGGTTTCTTTTCACAGTTGATGAGGATAAAATCTGAGGAAATAGGATAAATTTGCTCTCTCATGGTTTCCATTCTCGTTGAGGTGCGATCGATTTGCCGATGAAGGCAAGGGGAATAAAGGCTATCATTTTTACCAGAGGGGGCGAAAAAGTTAAAGTTTATGAACCTTTTAGACATTCATTGCCGTTGCTTTTGCGTGCGCCGTTTTGTGAGGTTGAATATTTTCTTGTCTTTTGGGACTCTGATTGACGTTTTCTGTCATTTTTTGCACTTTAATTGCTTCTTTATCAGGCGTGTTGGAACATTTTTTTTCATTGTTTTTCTTTATAGATTGATACTGGTTTGGTGCGAAGCGCTTATCGAATTTATGGTTATAAAAATACATGGGTTGTATATGCTGTTCTATCTCTTTTATCTGCTTGATTATTTCCATAATCTCTTTTGCTTTAACGGTTGATGTACCAAGACTCTTCGCAAGGTTTTCAGGATTATTTTCTTTTATAGCTTCATGCTCGCTTGAGGATAAGCGCTCATTGATTTTTTTGATATAAGCCCTTATCTCCCCCCTTAATTCAGGAGAGTTTGATAACGTTTCTTGCTGTTGTGCTTTTGACACGGAAAGGAGATTTTTCATCCAAGCCTTAGGCATTTCTACCGACTGTTCACACCGCCTTTGTTTTACATGATGGGTATGGAGAATGTCTCTTTCTGTTTGTTTAGAAATATTGATATAACGATCAATGGCTCTACAGAGGGGCAAAATATTTGCTTCAGCATGGGCACGCGCGTTGTTTTTTATGCCAAATACATTGCTACCAGAAAGCTTAGAAATCGATTGGGGAGAGGTGGCAATTTGATAGGTGAGCTGTTCTCCCACAGTATGATTTTCATGGATCATCTCAATTCTTTCCCGCAAAATATGACGATTGCCATAAATGATTTGGCACAAAGTTTCGATTTCTTGTCTTCTTGCTTGAATGGATGCGTTGTTTTTTATCCTTGTGGCAATTTCATTGCTGGTAAGGGGGACTATTGTTTGTGCGGGGATAAGCACTTCTTGCTGGTTTTGAATTTTTGGTGCTGTAAAGGAGAGGGCGTCACCGATTTTTAATGTCTGTATTTGCTCTGGGGTGAGATCTTTTTTATTTCCCAAGATGAAAATCCCGTTGGCATCAAGCATGAAGCCATTGGGTCCACAGCCTCTGTAAAAGCCTTTATAGGTATGACCTTCTTTTGCTGTTATAATAAGATGATTATGAAGACTCTCAAATCCGATATGTTTCATATTGTCCATGAATTCTTTTAAAATAAGTATTTTTTCTGGATTTGAGATATCTTCAAGCAGATGCTTCATCTCTTCTTTATCGTTATGTTTTAGCGATGCAATGCTGGCAAGATTCATACGTTTTTCTGTTACAAGAGAAAAGTCGAGTGTGTGGCCAGCAACTTGCCCAAGTTTTTCAAAAAACGTCCGTTGCGTGCGTCCATTGCCTTCTCTGAAAGGATGTGTATAGTTGAGTTGTATCAACATTTCAGTGACATATTCAACAAATGTTTCGCGGGTTAAGCCTTTTAAACTATTCGTTTCAGCAAGTGTTTTATCTAAATTTTCTAGTCCCTCCTGTATCTGTTTTGCTGAGGCAAAAGAAATCCCAGCTTTTTTCATCGTTGGCATATAAGCAACGGTACCATCTTCAAATGTAAATGGTTTTTCGCGTGTTTGTCCGGCCCATTCAAAAGTATTTTTAAATAGGGTGTGATGAATATATTGGAGATATGTGGAGGTTAGTTTTTGTGGTGGCGCTTCTTGGCGCAGATGAATGATTGCTTTTGTTGTATCATGGGCACATTGCACTTTTAATTTTCCATAGTCTTTTATTCCATATTTATTTTTTAAGGTGATACTATTGGGATAAAAGAAATTACGGTGTATTGTCTTATTTTCTTCGGTTTCAGGCGGTGAGGATAATGTCTCCTGTAAGGTGAGAGGGACGGTGTTCGTTTTTCTTGTACCAGTATCCCAGTATGCCATTGCTTTTTTGGGGGGCTGTTTTGTTCTTTCTTGATGATCAGAGCGTGTTTCCTTTGTCATTTTGACAGATATTGGATCATTTGTTGCTGTATTACTGCTCTGTAAAATGTTTTTTGGGAAATCTTTTTGCATTTTCCTCGTAGCGGAAGCCGATTGAGCAATTGGGTGTGCCATTTGTTCTTTTTCTTGTTCTTGCAAACTTTTGGGTATAACTGCAACGCTGTCATGTAAAACATGAGAGGCACTCCATGGTGCAAAATAGGATTTTCCCTTTTTCTTTGTTTGAATGGATGTTTTGTCTTTGCTCTTTTCAGTTATTTCATCGTTTTTGAGAGTGGCTCTTTTTTCTTCTTTTTCTTCTGGAAGCAAGGTTTTTTTCTGGGTTTTTTCTGGGTTTTGAACTTTTGGTGCTGTAAAGGAGAGAGCGTCACCGATTTTTAATGTCTGTATTTGCTCTGGGGTGAGATCTTTTTTATTTCCCAAGATGAAAATGCCGTTGGCATCAAGCATGAAGCCATTGGGGCCACTGCCTCTGTAAAAGCCTTTATAGGTATGACCTTCTTTTGCAACGACAGTGAGATGATAATTTTTTTCATCCAATCCAAGCTTTCTCATAGAGTTGGTAAATTCTCGTAAGAGGAGCAATTTTTCTGGATTTGAGATATCCTCAAGCAGATGCTTCATAGGCTCTGGGTTGCTATGTTCCATAGCAGCGGCGCGGACAAAGTCTTTACGTTTTTTGCTCACAAGAGAAAAGTCTAACTCATGTCCTGCTGCTTGAGAGAGTTTTTCAACAAACAGTCTCTTTGTGCGCCTATTGCCCTCTCTGAAAGGATGCAAGTGGTGCAAATCTATCATTATACCAGCTGCTTGTTCAACGAATTCTTCGCGCGTTAAGCCTTGTAAATTATTCTTTTCAGCAAGCGTTTTATCTAACTTTTTTAGTCCCTCCTGTATTTTTTTGCCAATCGCAAAAGGTTTTGTAAATTCTTTTCTTTTCAAAATGGGCATAGAAGCAACAGTGCCATCTTCAAATGTAAAAGGCTCTTCGCGGGTTTGTCCGGCCCATTCAAATGCACGGGAAAAGAGGCGTTGATGAAGGTATTTTAGATAAGAGGCATTAAACTGCTCTGGTAGAGGTTCTTGGTGCAGTTTTATCATTTCTTTTTTTACATCATTAGAACAGCGTTCTTTTAATATTTCTTTATCTTTAATGCGGTATTTATTTTTAAGCACTTTGCTATTGGGGTAGAAAAAATTTTGCGCTTCTTCATTGATTTGCTTTGAAATGGCTGCATTAATTACAGAGTGTTGTTCTTGAAATTCTTCCTGTGTAGAGGAGGCACAATGTTCTGTGTTTTCTTTCATGCATATTTCCTTTCAAATGGTAACATTATTTTTTGAAATCTTCTTTGTTTACATTTTTTGCTTTATGTTATTTTCATAGCGTTTTCTTCAAAGAAGAATGCCTATTTGAATGATTGAAAAAATTGACCTTATTCGCATGGAACAAAGTTAAAGTTTATAATTTTGAAGTATTATCGTGAAATTTTATCAATGAATTCTGTAAAATAAAGGGGTGTCTTATTCAAAGTTTTCTGTATTTCACACACCACCTTTGATGCAATCTTGGCAAGATAATTGCACCAAAGTTTTGTATGAAAAGCCAACAATTAGGAAATTTATTACGACCAAGCTATGGCTTTTGATGTTTCGGCTCTGCACGGTCGAACCTGCTGTTGGTCTTCTTGTCTAGAAGTTTCTGTAACCTCTTTATGCTGCTTTGCTGTTGAGCGTTCAGGCAGCTTTGGAGGCTGCGATAAGCTTTGCTGCTTTTGCAATTTTTTATCGAGATCGGTAAGTGGTTGATGACGTTTTTGTTGTTCTTCCTGATGGTTTTGCACAATGGTTTCTCTTAACTGTTTTATCGTATCAGCATAATCATTAATGGCGGTACAAAGGGTAGGAAGATTTTCTTCAGCGGCTTTGCGTGCTCCGTTTTTTATGCCAAGGGTTTTTCTACCAGCAAGTGGAGCAAAAGATGTAGAATCCTTTTCAATTTGAAATACAAGCTCTTCTCCCATCTCTGGAATTTTTTGCATATCTTCTAGTCTATATTGCAAAATAAATGGATCACCATAAACAATTTGGCACCAATATTGGATTTCTCTTTGACCATATTGAACCGATGGATCTTGTTGAACTCTGCGGGCAATTTCCTCATTTGAGAGAGGCTTTATTTTCTTTTCTGAATTGAGCGGATTTTGTAAATGTTGATTTATTAGCTCTTCCTCTTGTGCTTGTCGCTGATGTTGTTGTTCCGTGTGAGGACTTTGTGAAATATTTTCACTTTTTGTATATTTTGCAGTATACACATAACCGTTAATGGCAGCACATAGGGTGGGAAGAGCTTCTTCAGCTTGTTTGCGCGCATGATTTTTTATGCCAAGAACTTTTCTACCGGCAAGCTTAGAAATAGACTTAGGCTGTTCTGTAACATCCCATAAGAGCTGTTCTCCCATATCAGGGTTTTCTTTAATTTCTGCTATTTTTTCTTCTAAAATAAGCCTGTTGCCATAAACCTTTTTGCACAAAAATCGTATCTCTTCTTGATATGCTACGAGCAATAGCTCTCTTTCCATTGTATTAATAGATGGTTTTTGGACGACAGTATCGCTTTGTTTTCTGTTTCCCATACGGTGCGATTTTCTTGAGGGCGGGACGGGATATGTTTCACTGTCTTGTGATGATGAACTGCTTTGCTGCCTGACTTTCATATGTGATGGTGTTTTGGGTCTAACACTTGGGTCGTGTGTTTCAGGATTTTGGATTTTTGTACCGTTTTGCACTCTGTCTCTCATGCGTGGCGGTGTTTGCGAAGTAAGCGTTGCATAGAAGTGTTCTTCCTCTTGAGCTGTTGTTTTGTTTTGTTGCCTATCTTTTGCGCGTGGAGGTCTTTGTGGAGCTGCGTGCGGAGAGGAATGTTCTTGGATTTGTGAGCTGGCGATTTTTGTGCTGGTTTGTGCTTTTTCTCTCATGCGTTGGGACGTATGCGCAGTAGGCGTTGCATAAGGACTTTCTTCCTTTTGAATCGTTGATTTGTTTTGTTCTCTATCTTTTGCACGTGGTGGTCTTTGTGGAGGCACTTTTTTTTGTAGGGAGGCGCTTTCTTGGTTTTTTGTGCTGGGTATTTTAGCGCTGGAGGGAATTGTGCTGGTTTGAGTGTTTGCTCTCATGCGGGGGGGGAGCGGTGGCGCAACCTTTGGGTGGTGTGATAAATTTTCTGGGTGTTTTTCTACAGTTGATTTTGGCAAATTTTGAGAAACTTGGGAAGGAGGGGTTATAGTGGGGGATTGTTCAGCCGGTTGTTGAAATTTTTCCATCATTTCGGTGATAAAAGGGGAGGGATTTCTTTTTGTCATGCATGTTCCTTTCAAACTCTTCCAATATTGTCTTTAAATACTATTTAAAAATATACGTTGGTTTTTATTCTGTTTTATGCTTTTTCATTTGCTTTTATGAGAGAGGATATGAAACTGAATGGTTTCGCATGATTTGACTCTCTTGGCTCAGATCATAATTATTCTCTAAAGATTGTTTTCTCCAGTGTTTGGGTTAAGGGACGGAAAAATAAATTTTGTTTCAATTTTCTCTCTTTCTTGGCGCAAACACCTCTTTCCTGTGTTGCGCCAAGACGTTAGATTCAACGTGAAAATTTATGTCTGTTTAGCTGGCAAGAGCCATCGCTTTTGGGGCGGTAGTTTTGCGAGGACGAATATCTGTTTCTCTTTGTTGCGTAGAGGGTGTTGCTCCTTCATGCGTTACTATTGAAGACTCAGGGCGTTGAGCAGACTGTGAGACGCTTTGTTGTTGATGCAAGTTTTGCGTTCTCTCAGAAGATACTTCATTGTGTTCTTGTTTTGTCTGCTGAGTTTTTGAAAGGCTCTCTCTTACTTGTGTTACAGCTGTTGCATAATTGTCAGCGGCGTCAATGAGGTGAGAAAGACCCGCTTCAGCATGTCTGCGTGCTTTATTTTTAAAGCCACAAAAGTTACGACCAGTGTATTTGTTAAAAGACTGAGGATTTCCGGCAAGTTGCTGTGCCAACTGTTCTATTGTTTCAGGGTTTTGGAAAAGCTCGTCTGTTTGTGATTGTAAAATGTTTTCGTTCCCAAAAACAACTTTACACCAATATTGGATTTGGGCATGGTGTCTTCTGACTTTTGAATGTTGGTGAATTTGGGTGGAAATGTCTGCCTCTGAAAGCGTTTCTTTTTCACGTTGATCTGGTTTTTGTAGAAGTTTAGTGACAGCTTCCTTCCCCATTAAGCGTTCATAGTTTTTGAGTTCTTGCTCTGGAGATTGTACGAGGCTCTCTCTTGCCTGTTTTACAGCTTCTGTATAACAATCAACGGTGACACATAGGACGGAATAACTCTCTTCCGCGTGTCTACGTACTCGACTTTTGAAGCCCAACGCGCTGGTGCCGGAAAGTTTAGCAAAACTTTCAGGATAGGCTGCCATGCGCCATGAGAGCTCCTCTCCTGCAGTGGGATTTCTTTGAATTTCCTGCATTTTTTCTTGCAAAATGTTTGGGTTGCCATAGGCACTTGCGGATAAACGTTGGATTTCCTTTTGATAGGTTCGAACCAATGAATGGTGTGGAAGCAATAGAATGATTTCTTCCTCTGAGAGAACTCTTGTTGCCCTTTGTAATGCTGCTTGTGAAGGAATTGTTGCGTGTGTCGTTTCAGCTTCTTGCGGTCTTTTGATCGAGCCGCCTCTTGTTAACGAAGCTGTTGGATTTGTTGATGCATATACAGTTTCTTCGCTTAAAAGAGATTGTCTTTCCTCATCTTCTTCCGGTATGGATGACAGTCTTTTGCTTTTTGAAGGCGTTTCTTTAGGAAGGGGGGCTGCTGCGCCTGAGACCTCTGCCATTGCTTGTTCATAGAGCTTTATAAGTTCTTGTATTGAAGAGGATGGAAAAGGATGAGGGTGGTTTTTTTTCATGCATGTTTCCTTTCAAAAATTGTTTTAGAAAACCTCTTTGGTGCATTCTTGCCTTTTATGCTTGGATCGCTTTGAGACAAAAGAAATATCGAGCTGAATGAGCTTCCAAAGATCTGCGCTATTTGCAATCAGCTTAATGGACATTTGTGTCTTTTATACAGTTTTTTTGTGAAATATTATCAATAAGTTATCAATAGTCGTCGTGAATTACAGGCGCCATTTTTAGGGCTATTTTTTGTAACATTCTAAAACAACTCTTGGCGCAATCGCAATGAAACGATTTGCGCCAAGAAACTCGCTGAAAAAAAGATTACATGAAAAACAAAAACTATCTGTTTTTATGTCCATGCCCCCTTACATGGCATAAGCCATCCCTTTTTCTCCTTGTCTTTGTCGTTGTGGACTGTGTTCTGGACTATCGTGGTTTTGTCCTCTTGTGTGATGATGACGATGATGATGGTGTCTCTCAACTTGCTGAGAATTTTCTTGACGACGTCTTTGTTCCGCCATAGGGGTGTGCAATAGCTGTTCCGTTGCATTTTCTACAGCTTTTGTATAACCGTCAATGGCATCAACGAGCGGTTTAAAACCCTCTTCAGCTGCTTTGCGTGTTTGATTTTTTAAGCCAAGTGTGGAGCGTCCAGCAAGCCTATGCATAGATTCAGGATTTTCAGCAAGTTGATTTGAAAGGTCTTTTCCTTTAGTGGGATCTTTAAGTATTCCTTGCAAGTGCTCCTGGAAAATCGTATCATTGCCATAAACGACCTGCCCCCAATGCACAACTTCTTCTGCATATGCTCGAACTTGTGGATTTTTTAAAAGCATGACACTTATTTGCTCCGTTGTAAGGGAAGATGAAGGTCTTCCTCTTTGTTGTGGAGCAACCGTTGTGTAATCGGTTTCAGATTCTTGCTGCCTTTGATTATGGTGTTTACCTCTTGAAGGAGAAATACTGCTAACTGATGCGTATGTAACTTCAGCTTCGCGTTTTGGGGGAGCAATCGTTGTGTAATCGGTTTCAGATTCTTGCTGCCTTTGATTATGGTGTTTACCTCTTGAAGGAGAAATACTGCTAACTGATGCGTATGTAACCTCAGCTTCGCGTTTTGGGGGAGCAACCTCTGTGTAATCGGTTTCAGATTCTTGCGGCCTTTGATTATGTCCTCTCCCTCTTGAAGGAGAAACACTGTCAACGGTTGCGTATAGAACTTCCTCTTCTGGGGTTGGTCCGCGCTGGTTTCCTCTGGTTGGTTTATTAACTGTTGCATAGAGGGCTTCTGGATTTGCAGAAGGATGTGGATGATGTTTTTTCATACATATTTCCTTTCAATATTTTTAGAAAACCTCTTTGGTGCATTCCCCACTTTTAGTTTTGATAACTTTTATATAAAGGAAGATATCCAACCGAATGACCTCCAAAGATTCTGCGCTATTCAATATTGATATGTAATGAACATTTATGTCTTTTATACAGTTTTTTTATGAAATATTATCAATAAGTTATAATAAATTACAGAATCCATTTTTAGGACTATTTTTTGTAATATTTTAAAACAATTCTTGGTGCAATCACGATAAAATGATTTGCACCAAGAAACTCACTGAAAAAAATTACATGAAAAACAAAAACTATCTGTTTTTACGTTTATGTCCACTTACATGGCAAAAGCCATTCCTTTTTCTCCATGTCTTTGTCGTTGAGGGCTGTGCTCTGGACTATTTTGTTCTTGTCTTCTTGCGTGACGATGATGGTGTCTGTGTTCTGCTTCTCTTTCTGGATTTTCTTGTTTTTGACCTCTTTCTCTTTCATGCTCCCGTGTAAACTGTTTATGGAGCTTTTGTGTATTATGTATATGTCTCTCAAGAGCTAAGCAAAGGTGGGAAAATTCACCTTCAGCTTCTCTGCGGCTTGGAGATTTTACACCAAATATTTTGTGACCTGCAAGCTTACCAGCGCTTTGAGGATTTGCAGCAAGGTTCCATAAGATTTGTTCTGCATTTTGAGGGTTGTCAAGGATCTTCGCAAGTGGTTCATTCAAAGCATGTTCTTTTCCATAAACAACTTTGCATCGCTCTTGGATTTCTCTTACACCATATTGAAAGCTTACGTTTTGTAAAAGCTTTGTTGTAACCACATCTTTTGGGGTTCTGGGAGGGGAGATTTTGCTTCCTCCAACGCCTTGATAGATGGGATTTTCTAGTTGTTGGGATTCTTGCCTACCTTCAGCCCCCATGCCAACCGTTGTATAGACAGATTCGAGTGGTCTTTGGGGAGAGAGCTCACCACGTTCACCAAAGTCAAGCTCTGCATAGAGATGTTCTTCTAATTTTGGGGAACGTTGCAAATCCTGAGTGCTTCTCCTCGATGTATCGTAGAGGGGATTTATTAGCTGTTCAGATTCTGTCTCACCCGTTGCCAGATTAACGACGGCATAGGGATCTGTGAGCTTTTGGGCACGTCGCCCATCACTTGGTTTTCCACCAAGTCTGTCATAGGGATTTCCTAGTGGCTTTTGGGGAGCATAGATCGTTTCTGGTGGTTGTTGAAGTGTATAGTGTTGTGGGTTGCGTTGTTCTTTGGGTGGTTTATTAACCTTTGCGTAGAGTTCTTCTACATTAAGAGATCCTAGGTTTTGTTGGTCAAGTGGCTTTTGGGGAGCATAGATCGTTTCTGGTGGTTGTTGAAGTGTATAGTGTTGTGGGTTGCGTTGTTCTTTGGGTGGTTTATTAACCTTTGCGTAGAGGTCTTCTACATTAGAAGCACCTGGATTTTGTTGTTCAAATTGTCGTCTTAGTTCATCTACATTGCTAGAAGGGCTTGGGTGACTTTTTTTCATGGCTGTCTCCTTTCAATATTTTTAGAAAACCTCTTTGGCGCATTCCCCATTTTTTGATAACAACTTTAGGATAAGGTAAGATATCAAATTAAATGATCTCCAAAGATTTCGCGCTATTCATGTTTATATGTAATGGACATTTATGTTTTTTATACAGCTTTTTTATGAAATTTTATCAATAAGTTATAGTAAATTACGGGATCTATTTTTAGGGCTATCTTTTGTAACATTTTAAAACAATTGGTGGGCGCAATGGAGAGGAAATGATTGGCACTAAGAGTTTGGTTGAAAGGCAAAAGTTCACGCGTTTTTAGCCGGTAAGAGCAAGCGATGAAGAGCGACTAATTTTCAAGCTGCGGACTTGACATTGTGCTTCTTGGGTGTTCTTTACAGCATTCGTAATTTCTTTTGCTTTGCTTTCCGATGTTCCAAGGAGGCACGCCAGTCTGGTATGATCTTTTTCTTGTATGGCTTTACGCTCTTCTGAGGATAGACGATTATGTAGTTGGCGCGAAAAGTGATGGAGCTCTTGTCGTAGTGTTGGAGAATGCAATAAAGCTTCCTTTTGTTGTTCTCTTGGTAAGGCAAAAAGGTTTTGTAAATTTTTTCCAGGTGTTTCAACAGCGTGACTCAGGCGATTTTGTTCTCTTTGGTGGTGTTCTAAAATTTCTTCTTTTGTTTGTTGTGTTATTGTGGCATAATTTTTAAGGGCTTGGCTGAGTTGTGGAGCAGTTTGTTCCGCCAGTCTGCGATTTGGGCTTTTCATGTCAAGTATTTTTCTCCCTGCAAGTTTAGAAATTGATTGAGGGTTTTGTAAAATTTCATCAGCAAACTGATTTCCTAAGCTTGGATCAGCCGTTAAGATATCCATTTTTGTATTTAAGGCGTGGGTTTTACCATAAACAGTCTTTGATAAATTTTTGATTTCTTTTCGGCATGCTTCAACATAAGCGTTATTTGAAATCTTTGTGAATAACTCTTCATGGGTGAGAGATTCTAATGTTTCTTTTGGGATCAATATTTCTTTTACATTTTGAACGTTGTTTTTTTGAAAGCAGAGGCGAGTACCGTTTTGTAATGTTTTGACGAGTTCTGGGGAAAGATCATCTTTATGGCCAACGACAAAAGCCCCCTCTACTTCCATGACAAAACCTTCTGCTGAAAAACCTCTAAAGACGCCTTCATAGGATACATCTTCCTTTGCGGCAGCAACAACACGATCGTTAATTTCATCCAGTCCAGCGTTTCTCATTTGGGAGATGAATTCTTTTAAAACAAGGGATTTTTGCGGATGGGTGATATCTTCAAAAAGATCTTTCATCGGTTGGGGGTTGCCATATTGCATGGCTTCAATACAAGCTGCTGTCATGCGTCCTTTTGTGATGAAAGAAAAGTCAATGGTATGTTCTGCGGCTTGTCCAAGTTTTTCCATAAACATTCGATTGACGCGCCCATTCCCTTTTCTAAAAGGATGTGCGTGCTCGAGCGCCATAAAAACTTCAGCGGCACTTTCAGCAAATTCTTGGCGCGATAAACCTTTTAAATTGTTTTTTTGATTAAGTGTTTTTTCGAGTTGTTTTAGTTCTTTTTGAATCTGCGGTCCGATAGCAAAAGGAACTTCATAACCTTTGGGACGCATCGACGGCATATGGGCCGAGGTGCCGTCTTCAAATGTAAAGGATGTATCGCGGGTCTGTCCTGCCCATTCAAAAGTTTTGTGGAAGAGGCTCCAGTGGATTAGTTTTAGATAGGAAGCATCAAATTTTTGTGGGGGTGGTTCATGGCGAAAATTTACGGCTTCTCTGGCTGTATCATGAGCACAGCGTTGATACAGTTTTTTAGGGTCTTTGATGCCATATTTATTTTTGAGTGTTTTGGTTCCTTTATATAGATAATTTTGTTCTAACATGTAATCTCTCCTAAGTAGGTAGGGTGGTAGTTGATGAGCGTCTTAAACGCTGCCATGTGAAAAATTCCCCTTCGCGTATTCTTTTGAGATTTTGGATGTTATGAGAGAGAGCACTTTTCCCTCAAGTGTATGGGGTGTATCAATCGTTTTGTGATGCTTTTGAAAAGCTTTTCTGATGTTTCCTTTATTTATTTTCTTGTGCTGTAAAATGCTGGTATTTAGGGCGCTGATATGAATCCCATGAGCAGTCAGAAAATGGATTTTCTATAAATTGACTCCGGGCAAAATCTTCGTCCTTTAAGGTGTAAGAAAGAGGTCAAAAAGAAAAATGTTGCTTAAAATTGTTGTTTTTTTCCTTTAATAAAGTTGTTTGCAAGAGCGCTTTGATGAGGGGCGTGGATATCGCGGGTGTGATCGCTCTTGGTTAGCGGATGGTGCTGGTACTTTTCATACACAGTACTCAGATCGGTGAATCTATGGGCAAAAGCAGTCATCAAAAATTTTTCTCCATTACATTTTTCTTATTGCTCCATACGAACATCTTTTTTGTGTACTTTTGCAACAAAATGTTTTTTACTTTGTATTGTTGCTCTTATTACATCGCGCTGCTTTAAGCTTCATAAGAGAGAAAACTCTTTCTTTGGTTGGAAAAAAAGCTTTTTTCAGTGCTTTATCATTAAAATAGAACACTTTATGATATCGTAAAGGGGGGAAAGCTTGTATAAGAATGATTTATTCATTTTGATGTATATCTTAATTTTTTTTGGGAAAAAAGCGATGTTCTTGAGTGTAGGTGTTTTGAGAGTTGTTGTCTCAAAGATCAACCGTTTTTTTTCTTAAGTCTTGATATTGGTGATTAGCGTTGTGAAATATTTTTGGTTGTTTGTAGGGGATAAATTATAAACAAAAAGCTTTGTAGGAATGTATTTGTAGGACGTTCTCAAGTGGAAATGTTGGTTTAGTTATAGGTGATTTGAGGAGGGGGCAGCTTTCTTGTAAAGACAATGGGTACTGATAAAACGATACACAAAATACAAAAAGGAAAAAACACGGATTTTTTATCATGTTTTCCTTATGTGTGTGAGGAAGCGGTCAAAAACTTTTCGTTAACGGATTTTTTAAAAATAGAAATGTATGTTGTTTTTGTGGTTGGTCTTTTCATAGTCAAGATCTCATAATAGGAAATTAGGTTTTCTTTTGTGGGGCAAAGCGGTTTTTTGCAGCGGCAGCTAACATTTCTTTTCTTCTGAAATAGATGGCGCGGCCACATCGCAAAGGGGGTTGTCCTTGCATAAGAATAATTTGTTCATCTTGACGCATTTCTTGAATAATCTCGTGGGGTAAAATGAGAGCTCTTTGTTGGTAGTTGACGTTGTAAGAACTCTTTCCTAAAGATAAACCTCTTGATTTATTCGTTCCGGTTACTTCAACGGTCATTTGACCACAGCGTTCTGAAATGTCTTTGGCAGTTTGGAGATCTTTAATGGCAGCATAGCTGACAAAGGAACAACTTTCAAACCATGAACGTGCTCCTGCTTCTCCAAAGTGGTTGACCAACTGACCTGAGGATTGATAGAAGAGCATCAAGGATGTGCCGTATTTACGTCCACGGTCGCGGGCTTCTTCTAAAATATTCATATAGCCTAAAAGATCAACTTCATCTAAGACAAATAAAACACGCTTTTTATAGTTACCGTCTGCTGTAATCATGGCATTGAGAAAGGCACCAATAATCACACGTCCAATAGCTGGATAACTGTTTAAAATGCTTGCGGGGAGATTGAGAAAAACATCTGTATTGCCATTGGTAATATCTGAAGAAAGAAAATCATCTCCGCAGACAAGATCTGCGTAATTGGATAAAGAAAGCCATTGGGTGTCTTTTGAGGCGGTGGTATAAACCCCTGAAAAGGTTTGCTCTGCCATTTCTGTAAAAATACCAACCATTTCACGAATAAAAGGAGAAAATGTTGTTTCTTGAATCATGCGTAATTGATTAACAACAGCTGTTTCTGATTGAGAGAGAATACCACGCAATGTTTTTAAATTGCGCTCGCTGTCTTCATATTCATCAGAAAATACAACATGGGCAAGAAGAGCTGTTAATAGATTATGGGCTTGTGTCGAGAAATATTCCGCTGAAGAATTGTCTGATTTTTTATCTGTAAGAAGCAACTTGGAAAAGCTTACAATATTTGCTTCACGTTGTGTGCGTGGTACGCTGTCGTCTAAAAGCCAATCGATGACATTAAAATTTTTTGTTAACAATGAATTGGGATCGAGAACAATGACATTTCTATTCCCCATCTTTTGACGCGCAAATTTGACCATTGGGGCAACTTCTGTTGAAGGATCAAGACAAATAATAGACCCTGGATAAGTTAAACACGTAGGAACTACTGTACTGGTTGTTTTATAGCCACCAGAACCAGCAAAAAAGATCATATGAGTTGAACCAAAATCAAGATTAAAGGTTAGCAAAGGAGCTGTTCCACCCTTTCCCCATGTTGTTTTATTGCCAGGTGCAAAGGGAATTTTGCATACATTATCTTGATCAACACGGTATCTTTCACCCACAACAATTTGCCCATTGGCAGGAAAGATTTTTGCTGCATCTCTTAAATTCATCCAAGCGGCCTCACCAAAAATACCTTTTTTTGCACGCTTGATCTTACTTTTAGGGGGAAGGGTTGTTACGAATTGAATGATGGAAAAAAAAACACCAATGATGATGCCAAAGACAACCATGGGGTCCATGAATTGAAGAGCATAGCTCCACGTTATTCCTTGTTGGCCAACATAGGGACTTAAACGTTTTATTTCACCACCAATATAATAAAGAGCGGTTGTTCCAAAAAAGACAACCGAGACAAAAGTGATCATTTTACGCAGGTGCAGTTTTTGCGAGAGACTATACAACAATAAAACAACAGCCATTAGTGCTAAGACTAATAAAGGCTCAGAACGAAGAGTCCAATAAATTTGATTGCTCTTTAGTCCATTTGTTATAAACAATAAAAAATGAGGGACAAGGAATATCGTTAAAGCACCTAAAGCGATCGGTATTAAAATAAGTACCATTTGTGTTTTGGTATATTTCATTGTATTTTACTTTCAATTCTGTCAAAATATGTTACGAAATGCTCTTTTTCAGGTGTGTGATATGAACTCTCATCTCTTTTTCAAAGGTGCAGATAACACCAAATAGTTTCCGTTTATGAGCCCTTCTCATCAAGGAGGAAGGTTTTATCCATTCTTAGCAGGCCATAGCGAATGCTTTGGAACGGTGCGTTATGCATACTTGTGCTTGCTGGTGTACTTCTTTGGTTTGCTTAATAATTTGTGTAATTTGTTTGGCTTTATTTTCTGATACACCAATGCTTTGAGCCAATGTTTCATAATCATTATTTTGAACTGCTTGATGTTCATTTGGTGAGAGACGGGTGTTGATCTTTTTTACAAAGTTGCTGAGCTCTTTTTGACATAAAGGATTTTTTGCTAAAGCTTCTTGCTGTAATTCTTTTGGCAAGGCGAAGAGGTTTTGCAAGCTTTGACTTGGCATTTCTACCATTTTTGCAAGGCGATTTTGTTCTGTTGCATGTTCTTGCGTAATTTCCTTTTCAGCATATTTTACAGCATGCGCAAAATTTACAACGGCAGTACAGAGTATCTCAAGATGATTTTTAGCGTTTGCACGTGTCTGATTTTGTAGTCCACATAAACTGAAACCGGCAAGATGAGAAATAGAGTGCGGTGCTCTTTCAATCTGGTTGGCGAGCGGTTGGCCTAAGTTTGGATTTTTGATGATTTCTTCCATCTGTTTGTCTAATGTTTTTGTACTACCATAAACAATTTTTGACAATTGCTGGACCTGTTTTAGGCTTGCGTGGACACAAGAATCTTCTGCAACCATTTGGGCCATTTCATTTTCTGTCAAAGGGGCTAATCTTTCTTCTGGAATGAGAATGCTTTCAAGCTTTTTTGTTTTGGGAACGGTAAAGGTAAATCTATCACCGGGTTTTAATGTTTTGAGTTGTTCTGGCGTGAGCTGTTCTTTATTGCCGATGATGTAAGCGCCTTTCACATTGAAAGCAAAGCTATCATAACCAGCACCCCTATAGGTACCTGTGTAGGTTTCACCTTCTTTTGCAACCATAACAGGACGATCATTAACATTGCGCCCAAGTTCTTTCATGTTGCTCATGAATTCCTTTAAAAGAAGTATTTTATTGGGATTAGAGATATCTTCAAACAGATGTTGCATTGGCTCTAGGTCACCATTTTCAGCTACAGCAACACTGGCGAGCATCATGCGTTCTTTTGTAACAAGTGAAAAGTCAAGCTGATGCCCTGCGGCTTTGGCGAGATTTTCAAAAAAGACCCGTTGTGTACGTCCATTGCCTTCTCTAAAAGGATGAAGTTGGTTAAGGGCGTTAAATAAGCTTATTGCTTCAGCGTTAAATTTCTCACGCGTTAAGCCTTGCAAATTATCTTTTTCGGCAAGCGTTTGATCTAATTTTTGTAAACCGTCTTGGATTTCATCGCCGAGTGCAAAAGGATTTTCCCATCCTGTTCTTTTCATTTCGGGCATGGCGGCTGTGGTGCCATCTTCAAATGTAAAGGGGAGATGGCGCAGATATCCAGCCCATTCAAAGGTATTTTTAAATAAGTGGTGATGAATAGAGCATAGATAGGAGCTATCAAAATTTTCTGGTAAGGGGGCTTCACGCAGATTAACCATTGCTTCTGCTGTATCATGTGAGCATTTCTCCAGAAAGGATTTTAAGTCTTTTATTCCATATTTATTTTTGAGTGTTGTGGTGTTTGGGTAAACATAATGATGGGGAGAAACTGTCTGTATATTTTTTGTCTTTGCTTTTGCTTTTGGCATCGTAGCTTCCTTATAATTTTACGTTGTCCATAAGAGTGTTAAATTCCTCGAGTGAAATATTTCCTTTTGCGTATTCTTCTAAAATTTTGAGTGTTGTAGGATGAAGCGCTATTCCCTCTATCGCATGGGTGCTGATGGCTGCTTCAACGGCTTCACGGCGTTTTTTTAATTCTTCCTCTGTCATCGATAAAAGATTTTCTCTATTTTCTGTTTCGTTGATTTTCATGCATTTTTCCTTTTATGTGCAAGCGTTGCTTTAAAGGAGCCTTGGGTAGCCGGTGTGATCTTCTTTTAGTCACCTCCAAAGATGTTTCGTTGTTTGAAGGGATCGTAATAAATTTCTGTGACCTTAAATTTTCCTTCAATCCGTTTGCATTGGATGATGATATCAATCATTGAAATCAACAGTCCTCGAATATCATCACGCTCTAAATCACCACCGCCTTCACTTTCTTTGACCAAAAGGGTCATCTGCTCAAAGGCTGCAAGTGCTGTTGATGCGTGAACCGTCGTAATGGAACCTGGATGGCCTGAATTGACATTGCGGATATAATAAAAGGCTGTACCATCTCGAAGTTCTTGCAAAAGAATACGATCAGGACGCATCCGTAAAGATGATTCAAGCAACTCTTTGGGGCCAACGGAGGCTAAGCCTTGTCCATCTTTTGAATAGAACATTGAGACATGGTTAGGGTGTGGTATCACCAATTCTTGCGTGTCTTCAATGGTGATAATACGCTCTTCTTGAGGGATTTTGGCGATTAATGCTTTTGATAATGTTGTTTTACCCGAACCGGTTTTTCCCGCAATTAAAATATTTTTCTGGCATGCTACAGCTTGATTTAAAAAAGAGACAAAGTCTTTATTACAGTAGGCATTGGCTAATTTATGCTCGATGATTTTGAGTTCGTTAAAACGAGAATGATAGTCATGCAAGGGTGTGAAAGAGACCTGTTCACAGAGCGAGAAGAGGTCTTTCTTGGCGAGCTCTTCGAGAGAAAAACTATGCGATGACGGTTTGCGAATTGTCATACTAATCGTGTCTTTTTCGACAGCGGGTGGAATGACAATTTGAATACGCTCATTGCCTGGTAGCGTTGCAGACAATATTGGGTTTTTGTCTGATATGTTTTGCTTGGAATAGGATGCGACAACTTTCGCAATCCCCATAAGCTCATTAAAAGAGAGAGCCGGTGCTTCTATTGTTTTCCATCCATCAAATCCTTCAGTCATGACTTGATAGGGACGATTGATAACAATTTCAAAAAGACTATCATCTTTCAAAAAAGCATTGATGGGTTCAAGTTTTGTGAGAACAATCGCAACGGTTTCATCGCACATGGTATGTAAGTTTGAGTTCATTCTAAATTTACCGCCGAATTTTTGTAAAAGTTTCTTGAAACAGCTCGATTGATAATCTGTTTTTTGTTTTCGATGACTTTCAATTTATAAACGCTGGAAAAATCTAAATCGCGAGCAACAAAGATATTCACCATTTCCCCTTGATTTTTGGATAATGTGGGAGAAATATTGGCGTAATTTTCTACGAGAATATTTGCAATGTTTTGTCCTGAAGAGATTGTTTCAGTTTCTTCTTTTTCTTGTTTTTTTGCTAAACGTTTATTGGCATAGTGTGTTGCATCTTTTATCAGGGAGACAAGAAGCGCAGATCCAATCCTCTCGAGCCAATGGTTATCAATATCTCCATCCATACCAGAACGTCCTAAAGCATCCGTTGCAGGTGAAGCTAACGATATAATGATACCATTGGGGGTTTTTGCTCTATTCCATAGCACAAAGAGACGTGTTTGGCCTTTTTTCAATCCGGAGCGATATTCACCAACAATTTGGGTGCCTTTATCAAGAAGCACAACACGACCATTGTCTGATAAGATATCTCTGGAGACGATACAACTGGCAAAACCTTGTTGATCACTGTTGATGGCTGTTTCTAAAATACAAGGGATAGAAGTGCCCATCGCGATGATGTAGTTTCGATTGCCAAGGGTTGAAGCACGAATACCTTCAAGCACTGTAGGCTTGAGAAGATGATTAAAACGTTGTATTGTTTCATCAGGCTTGCTTTCAAGTTGGTGAGGCAAAGCACCGTTATTTGTTTGTGAATCTATTTTGCCTTGTTGGGTATTTGCATAAGCTAATACAGGAGCACGTTGTGCTGCTTCCAGCAGTGAGTTATCAGAATTTAATTGATTGATGTTTGGTGTTGGTAGCTCGACTTTTGGTAATAGAGCGTTATTTCGTTGAGGCTGTTCAAGGGAGGGAGGGGTAGGCTTTGCAGGGCGAAAAAGCTCTGTTTGTTTTATAACTTTTCCTTCTTTTGAAGATTCAATGGGTTGTTTTTTGTCTGTAACAAGTGTTGAATAGGCTAAATAAAGACAAACACTGAAAAGAATAATAAGAGCAATAGCTTTCCCCACATTGTTCTGTTGACTTTTCCCTTGAGCATTTTTTATTGTATCACGATCATTAATGCTTTTTTCATCCACGGTGTTATTCATGGCTGCTTCCTAGGTTCACTTTACGTTGTACAGATGGTGATGTCGTACCTGTTTCAGGGTTAATTCCTTCTGGTACGAACCTTTTATTAAAGATGCACAATACTTCATTCCCACGTCGTAGCGTGAATTGTGCTGCTGTTGCATGAACAATAACCTTGTTGCCTTTAATCGATTTGGGAATAAGCGCTTCTTGCCCATCAGGCGATACAATGTAAATGGCAGGGATTTCAATGTTGCCTAAAAAGGTAAAGGTTGTTGTTTTCCCATTATCATAAACAGAAGCGGGTTCAATAAGAGATGAGCCTTGAGCTTCATAAGCCCAATTGCGTGGTCCAAAATCTTCATGGATATTTAAAATATCATTGACAAAGTTTTCTTCACGTTGTTTTTCTTTTTCTGCTTCGGCTAATTTCTTACGCAAGGCTTCATCTTCTGGATAACGAAACTTTACCAAGAAATACGTCTCATTGCCGGCTGAAACATCGCCTTCACGCACTTGTAGTTCGAACTGATAAGAGCGTTGTGTTCCATCTTGGCGACTTGTAACAATTTGTAAATTGGTTACAGGTTGAACTTCCCGCGGTTTGAGAAAAACAAAGTGTCCAGCCGGTGCAACTTGCCAAGCAACCGAATTTCCAATGCCTACATAGGTTACTTCTTCATCAACGGCAAATTCTAGTTGAACCGAAGAGCGAATGGAGCCAATGATTTGTACGACGTTGTAGGGGTCATAATTGACAAATCTGATGCGGTTATCTTTACGTGCACTGACAGGCGCTGTTTCTGCAAGTGAGAGAACTGTATGAAAGCTGAAAGTGATCGTAAAAATTAAAGAGATTGTTTGTAAAAGTCTGATCATTTTGTTACCTCTGGATCAGATCTATATTCCGATACTTGAAAACCAAGAGGGTTGATAAGACGATCAGACGTTGAAATGTGTGCGTTCACATAGGAAAAATTTAAGATTGAAATCCAATGGGAAATATTTTCCTTTTCATTCAAATCTCTGACCGTTTTATAGTAACGAACTTGGATAAGATCTTTGCTGATAAAAGAGATTGATTTGATTGTGACCGTAGCAATCGTGTTATGATAAATATTTTGCGGACTTTCTGGATTATTGCCCGCGTACCATTTTGCAAAACGGTTTTGTTCTTTTGGAGAAGATAAAAGAGAGACTAAGCGAAAATTGTTTTCTGCTTCTGATGTTTGAAAACCTTCACGAGCACGAACATATTGGCTGGCAAAATAACGCGTTATCGCTTCATCATAGTCGTTAGGGGATTCTTTTAGGGCGCTTACAGTATCAATAATGCCTGTTGAGTTATCAACGCGGATAACAAAAGGCTCTACCGTTTTCAAAGGCGTCAAAGCTGCGACAGCTAAAGCCAGCGCAATCGTCATCAATCCAAAAAGCACTGTTAAAGCCATGGAGATTTTCATCCGCACGCGCATGCTATGCATGCGATCAATATCAAATGAGCGCGCTTCTTTTATATATTCTTCAAGGGCATCACTTTTCACGAATAACCTCCACAGTTTTATCAGATCGTGCTTCATGAATAACCGGATTTAATGAAGCTGAATTGGCTGTTACCTTTTCACTTTCCAAAGTATTGAGAATGATGGGAGTGGTAATAGGCTTTACACTCTTTTCTGGCTGAACAATGTTTTTATTGTCCCAATTCCACTTATCTTTATTTAAAGCACGTGTATGTTTGCCATTACAGCGTGGTGGTTTTTTAGGGCCACTCAAAGAGGCACAACCAGTAAGAGCGATTGTTAGGACCATAACAAAAGTTATTTTTCGTTTCATTTTTTGAACTCACAAATATCTTGGAATACAATGCATGAGAGCTTTTGTTCTGAACATTTTTACAAGTTTATGTGATGCAAGATTTTGATTGGTTTTGTTGTAAAACCCAAGATGTTAAATCTTTTATGGAACAGCATCATGGCGTATGCGCCAAAGGGCGCACACAAGGCAAAAACAAAAATACTTATTCTTTTAAAGAGGTGCTTTATCTTAAAATCGACCACGACCGCCTCCGGATCTTCCTGCTTTTGCTGCCGCGCTTGCCGCATTTTTAACAGCGTTACCGGCAATACCTGAGAATTGGAAAGCAGCACTTTTTACTGCATTACCACTTGTTCTTGCACCATTGGAAAGCATTGTGAAAATCTGTCCTCCTGAAGAGACACCAGCGTTAAAGTATGGTCCGCCAGAGGCCAGCGCTGTTGCAATACCAGGAAGTGCACGGAAGATAATAACTCCTATGATCGAAATGACGATGACAGGGGGAAAAAGAACATAGATTGAATCATATGAAACTTTGAGAACCTGCAGGATAACTTGACATATAATGGTTCCAAGCATGATCACGAGAACTTGTAAAATGGTAAAATTGATCAAAGTTGTAATCCATGCTTCGGTGTATTTTCGCGTTGCATTGAACAAATACAAACTAATGAAGAGAGGCCCAAGACCTATAATCATGACCAGTGCAACTTGTGCAAACATTTGCACAATAAAACCACCTATACAAAAAAGAATGACGGCAAGAAGCATGATAGAACCAAGAAGACCCACAATGATCTTTTCAAAAAACCAAGCATTGTATAAGACTTCTTGATAGCGCGAACTTGCCTTTAACAAAATATAATCAAAAACATTGGAGCTTGCAGGATTGCTGTTAAGCGCATTCCCAATAGCATTGGATAAATCATTGAAGAAAATATCCTTAACATAAGTATTAAATGTATCCGCATTCGTTGCCATTGTTGTAACAACAACAATTTTAACAACATTATTGAGAAGACTATGCATGGAAAGCGCAACGCGACCTGTCATAACATTATAGCCATAAAGAAAGATAAAAATGATTGCAGCAAGATTTAAGGGCGCTGAAATAGCAGAAGATAGCCCACTCACCGTTGTGTCCATCACATTATCGAGGGGGGTTAAAATATACCCAGAAACGCTTTCAAAGGGAGAAAAACTAAAGTCTGACATCTGTACGCGTACTTTCAAGTTTTTCTTTTAATTGTTGTTCTTTTTCTTTTAATTTTTTCTCAAGATGTTTATGTTTTTGTTGTTCCTTTTCTTCACGTAATTCATCTTTTGTTTTCGTATCTTTTGCTTGAATCATATCAAGAGACTGAAGTTTTAAAGAACTTACTTGAAGACCTGCTTGAAGAAGAGAAATCTTTACTTGAATCTCTTGTTGAAGGGCTTGCAATTCTTCAGGTTTAGTGTCTGATTTTGATTTAATATTTTCAAATTGTTGACTTATTTCTTTAATTTTGTTTGCAGTTTCAGTTGCACTTTTATAAATGCTTTCAGCTGTTTCTGATTTTGCAGTATTTAATTTTTGTGTGTTCTCGAGTGCGTGTTTATAATATTCATCTACGTCGAGTGTCGTTTGTGATATTGCATGAGAAATAAAAGAAAAAGATAACAGTGTAACTAAACCATATTTTTTCATTGATTTTTTCTCCTTTGATAAAATATGGGCAGCCATTTTTCAGGGTCAGCTCCATATTCGTTGATAATTTCATTCATGAGTTCAATGTTTTTTGTGGTGCCACTTAAAACGGCGATCTCATCATTCATTCCACGTAAGTTAAGTTCTGCAACGACGGAATTCTGCCCTTGTTTGATGAGAAAACGACGGGATTCTCTGCTTAACTCTGACTGTATAAGTTCAAATTCACGCTCAGTAAGTTTGAAAGCTTCGACATAATCATTGTAATTTGCTTTTTGATTTGGAAAAAATATTTGGGTGGGGCATTGCTCAATAATTGTGTGTGCGATTGTTGAGTTCAAAGCATCTTTAGGGCTTTGTGTTGCAAAGAGCATCATGCCATTTTGTTTACGGATTGTTTTTAACCGATCTTGCGCAAAAGCTTTGAATGAATCATCTTCTAAAGCTTTCCAGAATTCATCAACGACGATAATGATACGCCGCCCATCAATCAAATCAAGAATGCGGTGAAAGAGATACATCATTAAGGGGCGCCGAATTTCTTCATTATCTAAGAAATCGGTCATGTCATAGCCAATGAACTGCGCATTTAAATTGAGATCATCTTGCTCATTATCAAAAACCCATCCTAAATCATTGCCTCTAATCCAGCGTTGCAGCCGTATGGCAATCCCTTCTTTGGATGTGTTGTCAAAAAACAGTTGAAGGGCACCAAGAGAGCGCTGGGTTGGGGGTAAGTTTTCCAAGGAATCAATAGCTTTGGCGATATCTTGTCGCTCTTCTTCTGTTACGATTTGCCCTTCAGCGCTTACCAGCTTTAAGATCCAATTACGAAGAAAGATTTTATTTTTTTCGGTGTATTCCATGCCCTTTAAGGGAGCAATCCCCGTGGGCTGCCCATTTTTTAAAGGTTTGTATTTTCCTCCTCCAGCCCGTACAAAAATCTCTGCTCCTTGATCTTTATCAAAAAAAACCATAGTTGGATTGTGTTTTTGTAATTGTGCAAGAAGAAAATTAACAATCACTGTTTTACCAGATCCTGATGGACCACAAACAAATGTGTTGCCAAGATCGCCATAATGAAAATTAAAATAGTAAGGTGAACCAGCCTGTGTTTTTAGCAATGCGACAGCAGCTCCCCAAACATTATCGTTCAGTTTGCCAACAGGGAAAGAATGGAAGGGCGATAAAGCGGCAAAATTTCTGCTGGTAATGGCGCCTGAACGCGCACGATAGCTAAAGTTTCCAGGAAGCTGTGCCCACCATGCTGCTTCCAATCCTAAGTCTTCTCTGGCAATCACCGCTCCCCCATTGGTTAAATGGGACCGGGCTTTTGATAAGTTTTCAGTCAATATTTTGGGATGATCAGCAAAAACAGCTAAAGAAATGTGGTGTTCTCCCAAAACAAAACGGTTTGATTCTAAATCATCTAACGCTTCATCCAATGCATCAATTTGTGAGCTCGCACGGTCAGCCGCATTGATCATTTGATTTTGTTTGCGGCTCATAATCGCACTGGCGGCTGCCTTACTTTTAAAGACAAAGGATTGTGTTAAAATAAATTCAAATGGCACCGTAAGCAGACCATCAGTCATACCTGGGCGTGTTTTAGAAGGATACTCTTTCCATCCAAACATGCCCACAAAGCGTTCATTGCTTTCATGGCGAATTTCGATAATTTCTTTCCCAAAAATAACACGATCCGAGTAAATTGTTGAAGCTATAGTTCCAAATGTGAGAGGAATACGCTCACGTCTTCCTCCCACTAGCTGGTGGAGAAATTCACTTTGTTCGGAAAATAAAAGTCCTTCATGTTCATAGATGGATAGCAGACGGACTTCATACTCTTCCAAACCTTGCATAAGATCTTGACTTAACTCTTCGAGTTTACGAATAGCTTCCTCATCGGGTTCAGTTTGTGTTTTCTTCGCTTTGCTCAAGCGCTGAAAAAATGAAACCAGCTTTTCTGTTTTATCCGCGGCCGGATTCCAAAGCAGTGAAATAAATAGATCATTTCTATACAGTTCTTGTGAAACCATTTTCTTTTTATATTTTTCATCTAATGTTGTTGCAAAAGATGAAAGAAAATGACCTTCTGGGTATATCGTTTCACGGCGGCGGATGATGTGAGAATATAAAGCAAGCCGCTCGTCTGCGATATTTTTTAAAAGGGTGTTTAATTGGTTGTGTAAAGAATTTAATTGATCAATATCCGCAGTGTCGAAATTTATACCCTCAACAGCCATCACAACCATTAAACAGCGTGAATTTAAAGCAACGACATGTTGGTTGATGTAGCGTATATAGGGAATATATTCTTCAGGCAAAGTTTCCCGTTTCATTATGGACATCTGTTTCACCCGTTTCATTCCTTCAGCTTAGTTCCTTATAAGTGCGGATAAGGCGTAAAGGGGAGGTCGAACCTCCTCCCCATCGGTTGAGGTTTTTTTGTTTTCCTCGGGTATTGAGCCATGCAAATAATACGCGAAATTGGTTGTGATCGTACTTTGTCACTTCTCGCAAAATAAAGTGCATCCCAATCCCAAGACCAAACATGGTAAAATCACTGGTCAAAATGAAAAGAATGGATGTCGCCATGACATTGAGCGCCATCGCTTCCATTGTAACACCAGCAAACATGGCCGGGCGCGTACAGGCAAGGAAAAGAGTATCTTCGTTCATTTATGTTGTGCCCGTTAATTTCGTGACGAGAGTGGGGGCTCCAAAAACAATAGCAATACCGAGAACACAGTAAGCCGCTTTGCGTAAATCAATAAAGCCATACATCCAGCCAATACCCACAGCAGCAACACATATAATTGCAATAAGCCTTGCTGTTGCACCTGTCATCGCTTTGACAATGTTGTCTAAAACACCATCAAGATTTCCCAGACCACCTCCATCAGTAGTAGAAGCAGCATAAGAAAGATCAGATACAAAAACTGCCGTAAAAAGCAGCATGGTCACGATAAAAATGATGTTTTGGAATCTATTATCTGTCATTTTACCTCTCTTTAACAAATAATATTTGTTCATATGTCTACATTCCATCGCCTCTAACAACCTAGAGAGTGCTGTCATTTGATGACAGTCTAATTCTCCTCGTTTGTTTGTCTTAAAAGCCTTGATAGTGGATCTGTTCACTCTCAAGCTCTTCTTCGTAAAGAGACAGAAGTCTTTTCAAATTGGAATTGTGTTACATGAAAATGGCAATTTTAAGTTGTATATATTGGAAAAGACAACAATATTGAAACAATGCAAGAAAGAATATTATTCTTTACAAAGTGTAGTTAATATGCAACACAGATATTTGAATTTTTTCTTTAAAAACAAGGGGATTGCTGATAAATAATGTGAAAGGATAGAAAAACAATGAATTTTTTGAGCGAGCGTGTTAAGAAATGCTGTTTAAATTGATTGTTATTATTTACATTATGGGTTCCATAGTGTGGGGATTAAGCCAATATAAAGATAAAATAGATTTCAGCATTCTTAAAACATTTGAGACGCAAGATATCCAAGATATTGTCGATCTCTACCGAGAAGAAAAAAAGTTGGGTAGATCTATCACCAAACAGCAATTAGAAAAAAATGAACCAGCTCTCAATCTGCAGAAGAGTATTCCATTAAACGATGTTGCATATAATGCTGTTGTTTTTCATGGTAAGGCTTCTGTTACAAGTGGGGTTACATTTAAATTACTGACACCTGCTGCACAATCTTGGCGCTCACATATCTCCCGTGATATTCATCTTTATGGTGTGGATACATGTGCACCCCGTCAAAAAGCAAGATTAAATGATCAAGAATGGCCCTGTGGTGCGGTTACAACGGCTTGGCTTGTCACCAAAACACTTGGGCAGGATTTATCCTGTAAACAGGCTTTGATGCACAATGGTGTTTATTATGCGCAATGTTTTGTTCAAGGGGTTGATTTAGCTGAGGAAGGTCTTAAAGAAGGTATGTTGGTACTCTCAAAAGAGGGGAAAAATCCTATTCCAGCCCAGTATCATCATGCGGAAGAAAAAGCACGTGGCAACAAGATTGGTCTTTGGTCAAGTGATTTTACTGAACCTTTAAAATGGCGGCGAGATAATGGGTCCTACAACCCCTTTGCTAGTCCATGATTGGTTTTAACGAACATATTTACTTAAATTTTTATAGAGAAAACTTTATCAATAAAATTGTACCAAATCGTAAAGCAAATTTGAATAAACGGTGAGATTATTTTCGTTTTTGAAGTAAACGGATGATACATTTATGTTGAAGAGAGATTTGCTCTTAAAATAGCTTCTCTTATTGATGTGCTTTAAAAAGAGGCGGGAATGTCATTGTTGGTGGCAAAAGAGTTTTTGAGTATTTGTGTTTGAAGGAGAAAGTGAGACGATAAAAAACGCTCAAGAAACGGATTTCTAAAGCGGTGTTGATAAAAGTAAAAAATAAACAGACCTCCAAATGGTGTAACGTTTGATATAACGGATAAAATCTTTCACAATGTCTTAAAAGAATTCATAGAAAAAGTTTTTTCATCAGAATTTTGTTTTTAGGATTGGATCCTGTTTTTTACTTCTTTAAAAGTGATCAATCTGGTGCGTTCCTTGAAAAGCTTTCATAATTATCTGCTTTTAAGTTCAGACTTCCAAATGATGAATGTATTTCAAATAGACTCTACACGAAGAAATCTTCGTAAAAATGATTTGCATTGCTGATTGTTTTCTATATATCACAAAACGTTTCTATTTAGGCCTTCGATGGGGAACAATAATCAACATACAAATAGGTAGAAAGAGCTCATACTTTTTTGTAATGGCTTTGTGGTGCAATGATCGTGACACTTAAGTATTATCATGCTCATAGACTTTCTATAGGGCTAGGGGCGATGCCTATTGCAATGTCACTATTTGAAATTAGTTGGACAAAAGCATTCGTCGCCTTCTGATTTCATCATTTGTATACAGTTTGGGCTTTTTCCTTCTCATTGTATTTTATGACAAACTCATACGATGGCTATTGTGAGCTCTTCTTTACGTTATTTTACTCAGAGTGTTCACTTTGAAAGCAAGCAAGTGATGGTAAGGCTGTATTCTTATACGATATGAAAATTCAACACCCATTTGGAGGATGATGTTAACAGATAAGGTATTAAAGAGGGGTAAAATGAAAAAAATATTTTATGATGCATGGCTCTATTATGCGTCGTGGGGTGTAAAAAACTATAGCGTAGAAGATTTTAAAAAAGATGTAAAATTAAGAGAAGAGTAAGGAAAGAAGTGCTTTCTTTCAGAACAAGCTGTTAAGGAATCTAAAAACTGTCAATGGCTTAAAAGCAGATACTGAAATGTTTTTTTCGCCAAAGCTTGATTCTACAGACCGTGGTCATGCATTTTAATAAATACATATTCTCAACAATAAAGTACGTTTCAAATTATGACTTCTTTCATTTTTATAGAAGCAATTGTTATCATTTTTTATTCTAGATGATCAACTAAAATTGTATTTCAATGATATTGTTTGTTTCATCTTTGTTAGATTGAGGATTATGATCATGAGAGAACTGGATAGCGTTGTCTCATAGAAACATTTCTCAAGGCTCCAAGCCTATTTCATGGCGGTGTTCGTAAATGGGATAAAAGCTATATTCCTATCTTTACTGAAAAAAAGATGCTCGAATGGCACATACTCTCTGCCAGTTCAAAATATTACGACAGTTTTTGTCTTTGAAAGGGAGCATAAGAGTTTTTTATTCCTTGATTTTCAAGTGTTTTTATTTGTACGCTCCCCACTTATAATGTGCAAGCGAATAGTTTTGATTGATTCAATATAAACAGATTTGAAATGAGAAAATATATTGGGCTTTTTCATGATGTATGAATAATAAATTATTATTATAAATCAAATAATTATATACTTAAGGAAGCGTTTTTTAAGGCGTTTTTTGTTCGTTGTTAAGAATTTGAGTACTTTAGATAAAAAACTCTATCAATGCCGTTGTTGTTAGAATTAAAATTTTTATGAGAAAAATGAGCATTTGGGAATGATAAGCTTTTGATATAAAGCGTTTTAGAATTTTGCATGACTTAACGATAAATTTATTTTATGATTTTTTATGATCTCTATAGACGATAAAAAGTTGGGATATGGTTTGAGAAAGCAGATGACAGAACTATTATCTTCCGATAAGTAATTTTGAAGTAAAAGGCAGCTTGATAAATAACAAATAGAGATAGGTGCACCATGAATGAACTTACCCATATTGAGACTATTATAGCGCATTATGATGCTGTTTTTTGTGATGTGTGGGGTGTTGTGCATAACGGTGTACATGCATTTGAACCAGCGTTGAAGGCGTTGTATAAAATCCGACAAATGGGAAAAACTGTCATTTTATTAACCAATTCCCCTCGGCTACGGGAAGATGTTGCTGCTCAATTACAAAGCATGAATGTTCATAGCGACTATTATGATGCCATTATCACTTCTGGGGATGTAACGCGCGATCTCATTCAGACTGCTCCGCGTAAAGTTTTTTTCATTGGTCCACAGCATGATTTAAGGCTGTTTGAAGGGTTAGAGTGTGAATTTGTTGAAGAATGGGAGGCTTCTGTTGTCGTCTGTAGCGGTTTTCTTGAAGATTTTGATGAAGAACCCTCTGCTTATGAGGAGATGTTTCGTCGCATGCGGTCGCGGAATTTACCTTTTATTTGTGCGAACCCAGATGTGATTGTCCATTATGGAAATAAGGAATTTTGGTGCGCTGGTGCATTGGCGCGTCTTTATCAACAATTAGGGGGGGAGGTACGCATTGCTGGAAAACCTCACGCACCTATTTATGAATGTGCTTTTGAAAAACTTCAAAGAATACGGGGAACAGTAGAAAAAAGTCGAGTTTTAGCTATTGGTGATGGTCTTTTAACGGATATTAAGGGGGCGGCTCATTTTGGTCTTGATGCCCTTTATATTATGGGGGGGATTCATCATTATGATTATACGCAAAATGGTGTGGTTGATAAGCAAGCTTTGCATTCTTTTCTTGAACATCATGGTTATAAACCACAAGCAATCATGTGGGCACTTCAGTAATGACTAATTTTTTGCGTCTTCAGGGGATTCATATGTTTCCCTCGGCTTGGCGGGGAGCAGTGTTGGCACTTGGAAATTTTGATGGTGTTCATTGCGGGCATCAGGTGGTGTTGCAAAAAGCGCTTGATTTCGCGCGGATAAAAAAGAAACCAGCCGTTGTTTTAACCTTTGAACCACATCCAAGAAGTTTTTTTCAACATTCAGCTCCTGTCTATCGTTTGACAGAAGCAGCTGAAAAAGCTGAAATTTTTAAAACCCTTGGCTTTGACGGCGTGATTGAACAGCCCTTTGATGCACAGTTTGCTGCTCTTTCAGCGGACGAATTTATCGAATCTATTTTAAAACAGGCCTTTGATGTTTCAGTTGTGGTGACAGGGGAAAATTTTCAATTTGGACATCAGAAAAGTGGAAATTCACAGCTTCTTTGCCAAAGAGGAGAACAATATGGGTTTGAGGTTGTGCTCGTTCCTTGCGTTTCTCGTTTTCAAGATTCACAATCTTTGATCATTTCTTCTAGTTTTGTTCGGCAGCTTCTCTCACAAGGAAAAGTGGAAAAAGCAGCCCATTTGTTAGGGTATCACTATCGGGTACGCTCCAATATTATTCAAGGTGAAAAACTTGGACGTCTTTTGGGATTTCCTACCGCTAATCAAATATTGCCTCCACAAGTTCGTTTGGCTCATGGTGTTTATGCGGTACGTTTGCGTCGTGCGAACGGTGTTTTGTATGATGGTGTTGCAAGCTTTGGTTGTCGTCCAACGGTTGTTAAGGATGGTGCGCCCCTTTTGGAAACCTATCTGTTTGATTTCAACGATGACCTTTATGGGGAAAGCTGTACCGTTTCTTTTTTCCAGTTTTTGCGAGGACAAGAAAAATTTGATGGGCTTGAGCCTTTGATTGCACAAATGCATCGTGATGAAAAAAAAGCAAAAGAAATTTTAAAGACAGTACAACCATTATCAAAGTTGGATAAGCTGCTTACTTTTAAAAATATGTCCTAAACTTATCTGAAAAAGAGAGAAGAGCTGTAAAAATAGCACTTAAAGTGATTATAATCACAAACATATATTCCAAAACATCGTGGAATATATGTTTTTTCCGTTGTTGAGAGGGAGAATCGAATATCTGAAGATCTGATTTTAGCATCATTTTTTTCAAAGTTCATTTGAGGGATTTTATTATCATCCCAAAGTTTACGGCATGTTTCTTTCTGATCCGTTAAAACCCATCATAAAAGATGCAGTAAAGAATAAGCAACCAGCCTATTTAGCAATAATAGACGTGAAGAGGGAGAAAGGCTGTTTTTAAAATTTCTTGCGATTTTAAGCTTATAGTTTGATAAAATTTAATTGATGACTTTTTTATTTTAAAAGTTTATTGTTTCTTTTTTCTCATTTGTTTTATTATGTCATTTATGCCTTATCACCGTTTATGATGAGAGTTGGTTCGTGTAACTTTACGCATGTGATATTTTGTATCATGTCATGAATATTTTTAAAAAAGGTTTGTTTGGCGAATCTGGTGAAGAAGATCAGTGGTTAGAAGCAGTTTTCGTGCTAACCAATCATGTAAACGAGAATGAAGCTGCTTGAAAATGCTTTAAGTCTCATTTCTCTTGTATATTGTGATGGGGAATTCACATTAAGGAGACTACGATTGATCGCAGATAAAAAGAAATCATTGCGAGAAAGCAGGTGTACTTGTTTCAAAATTTCTAATGCTGTGGATTGATAAAGGCACAATTTTGTTGTCGTAACATGTCAATCTTTTAGATTCTCAAGTTAAGAACTATTCATATATTTCCTTTGTCCTTGACAAATATAACGCCTATAATGCAAAGGGAAGGCAGTCTTATAAGGATATGAAAACGCAAAGCCAATAATGTTGTGTGTTTTTTTGATAGAAGTATTGGATAAAAGTTGGAACATTTTTCCAATCTATGTTCGGTCTATTCGTGACTTTATCGTATTATTTTTCTCATAAAACTTTTTCTTTAGCGATCTCCAACGCAGCAATATGGCAGCAATATGTTTGAGACAAAGATTAAGGCGCTTTAATGCTCTCTCTGCTGTTACAGCTTTTGTATACTAGATGAGGAGAACCCCCTATTGCATTATCCATTTGTGTAATCTCTGAAACCGGTTTACAGCCTTATTGGAAAAAAATATGAAGTTATAAAGGGGAAAATCAGTCCAGATGACTGTCTTTTTTAAATTTGGCTTTGCTACTTTCAAAAGGTTCAGAGCAATATCTCTTAAATCATGAAAATAACAGCTGCAGGCTTTTGTTGCTCTTTGAATAGGATATTACGCCCTACAGGTAAAATAAAATACTGGAATATCCTTGTTTTACTAATTTATGCGCTTCTTTTGAAGAAATATCTCTCAACGCTTCCCATATTCATTTTCATGATGACATTCATAAATGGTATCGTGCAAGCTTCGTTGAGCGCTATCATCTTTACGCCTAATAAAAGAGAAATCCGACACCATCAGTTATATTAACAAGCCTTTAGTGTTGTACAGTCTTGGCTATTTGAGAGCGTTTATGAGAGTTTGTTCTTAACTCGTTTTATTTCACACGAATACTTCCTGCTTGTGACATGCAAGAAACACGCTTTTGATTGATTCACTATAAATAGACTTGAGAGAATCTTACGGTATTAGGATTTATCATTCAACGTGAAAAATAATTAATTGTTATAAATCAATATGTTGTAGTTAACCATAGATTATGGCTTACGGCTTTTTTTATAAAATACTTTGCATGCCTTTTATTCGGATATAGGGTTTCCTTAGTGGTTTTACTGTCGTTTTAGGTGTCTGTAGCGTACGAATAAGCTCGTACTGGTAAAGGGAGAGAAAAAGAAGGTGGAGCAGTGATAAAAAGTGAGGTGAAAATAATTTTCTCTGATCATCATATGAATTTTCATGCATTTTTATGGCTTCGGGTGTGCATGTTTGTTGTATATTGAGGAGCAAAGCTTGCTTGTAGAGTTTTATGAAGTGGCAAGCCAAGGGAAAGGCGCAAGACAAAGATTATTGACTGATTATTTTTTTACAAATCGATGTGTATTTAAGAATTTTCGTCTTTTAAGGCGAGGAGGAAGTGTGCGAACTCTCTGTTTAAAGACGCGCTAAACGATAAAGATGCAGCGAGCGTGATCCGTGATGACAATAGGCAAGAAGAGGCAGAGAGGCAGTTTTTAAAATTGTTTGCATGGCTTCAACAGCTGACTTTTCTATAGTTGGAGGAGAAATGGGAATGTGATAGGCTTTTATGCCATATTCATTTGCGACCGTTTTAATGCTAGAAAAGTCAGGTTGATGGAGCTCTTCGTGATCGGGGCGGTTACAGATAATTGTTTTAAAACCAGCTTGTGCCAATGTTTTGATATTTTCTATGCTAAGTTGGGCGCTGATAAAAATATCAGGTTCAATTTGTTGTAAATTCATTTTTGTTTATTCCCAATTGCACGATCTTCACGATACCCTCTGGTCTGGTATATAGAAAGAACATAATGAAGGTAAGTTTTTCAGTGGCATCTTAACAAAAATATTCTTTTTGTCGAGAAGATCTATTGGTGAAAAATGAGTTGTAAGATGCAAAATATCTCATTCTGCAACATATTTGTTATTCGATCTTATGAAAGGTAACAGCTTGTTTTCCTGCGGATAATTCGTTGTATTGCTTGTTTACGCGCTTGCTAGAGGGATCCTTACTTTTCTTAAGCCCATTTTACCCTGTCGAGCATCAAAGAGTATAGAATTCATCATGTACTCCTATTTTTAGTTCAAGAAAAGGTACAAGCCGACACTATCATACACTTTGCTAGTTCCCAATATTGTAATCGTTCTTGGTACTGGAGATTTTGCATAAGAAGCATTTTTAGACCTTTCTTTTCAGTGTTTTTTGCTCATATGCTCGTTCTGCTTGTGATGAGCAAGCAAGTGATTCATAGAAGAGGAGGGAATGAGAGAATCTTACTGATTTCGGCTCTCTCATTCAACGTGCAAAACAATGAATTCTCCTTATAGTTTGTTGTATATTCTGGGTAGAGACTGTTTGTAAAGGCGTATCAAGTGGACCACATGAAGGGGGACAAGCCCAAGTGGAAGGCGCGATAAGAAGCAGGATCATTTACAGAGCATTGTTTACTGATCGACATGGATTTAAAAATCTTTGTTTTAGGGTGGGGAAGAAGAGCATATCTCGTGTTTAAATTTTTCTTATTCTCAAGAATATTATTTTTATAATATTTTGCTCAATGCTAAAAGTTAAAAAAATATTATAAAGATAAAATTGGGTGGTGTCGTTTTTATCCTAAAAATGGGAGAAGTAGTTGTCTTTCATGTGTTGAATGCTTGCTTCTTTTGTTATTTTCAGTATAATCGTAAAAACGATAATACTGAAAGGCGTAATGGATGATCATTGGACTTTTGAATCAAAAGGGAGGTGTCGGAAAAACGACGTTGAGTGTTAATCTTGCCGCCAGTTTTGCACGTACTGGTGCACGGGTATTGCTTATTGATGTTGATCCACAGGGAAGCGCATTGGATTGGGCTGCTGTACGTGAAGATGCTCCTTTGTTTTCAGTTATTGGTTTACCGCGTGCAACGGTTCACAAAGAGATTACACAGATTGGTCATGGTTATGATCATATTATTATCGATGGTCCTCCGCGTGTGACGGATCTTGCTCGTAGTGCTCTTATGGCTTCGGATTTGGTGCTTATCCCTGTTTTGCCTAGTCCCTATGATATTTGGGCAGCGGATGGAATTGTAAAGCTGATTGATGAAGCACGCGTTTATAAAGAGAATCTCAAATCTGCTTTTGTTATTAATCGTAAAATCATCAATACAGCGATAGGGCGCGATGTGAACGAAGCTCTTGGCATATACCCTGTGCATGTTCTTTCTTCTAGTGTTGCGCAGCGCGTGATTTTTGCAGAAGCTGCCGCACAGGGGAAGGCCGTTTATGAAGTTGATAAGCAAGGACCCGCAGCGGCAGAGATTGAAGCGGTTGCAGCGGAAATCAAGGAGTTAGCACGATGAGTAAAAAAATTAAAATTGGCACAAAACCAACCAATAAATCAATTCCTTTAACAGCGGATGCATGGATAGGAAGCCACAAAGGGAGCATGAGTGGAGGTATGAAGCGCCTCACAATTGATATACCAGAAAATTTGCATCGGTTGATTAAGGTCAGTTGTGCAAGTCGTGGAACTAAAATAGCTGATGAGGTACGCGAATTGCTTTCACAAAAATACGGAAAAGTGTAAAAAATGATACGATAATTTCGTTGCTTTGAATGCTTTTTCTAAAGATGATATTGGTTGTTTTTATACGAAGTTAATAATGATAAAAGTGCCCTTCCTTTTTCACGATGGTTGCTTCATTTAAGTTGTTTGTCACAAGGTTCTATATTATCTCATGAAAGAGTGAAAAATTTTCCGCTTCAAACTTTTCTCTATAAATGTGATAATCATCATACTACTTGTGATCTTATATCTCTAGATGAATAGATAAGTTTATTCTTCCATAAAAACTATCTTGATAATGATTTTAAACATCAGGTTTTGTTTATTGTACTTAATACATGCGTCAATAATGTAATTAAGAGTAGCGTTGATTATTTTTTTCTGCTGCACAGCAATCCGTTTTATTAAATTATATTCATGTTTATAAAGGGGGGATAAAAATAAATAAAATTTACTGATATTGGCACACTATAAGTTGTTCCTAATAAAAAAGGAAGTTATTGAGCATATTATAAAAGTATTTCTTATATTTATAGGCTTTTATAGTCTGAGATATTTGATGCTACTCTAATGGTACGCAAAAGAATAGGTATTTTTTGCTTCAATTGGAATGTATAGGTGCTTTTTTAGCATTTCTATTGGCACTTAAAAAGTGCAGGGGGACTTAAAGTTTTCTTTTTTTCCGGTGGTTTAGAAATGATAAGAGTGTAATTAGTTGATTAAAAAGTATATTCTTTCATTTGCAGGGAATTTGCAATGATATAGGTATGACGAATTTTGGGTAAGATATTCGTGCTGCTTCTCGTTGCCAAGAGGTTTTTGAAAAAAATAATTAAAAGCTTTTGAGAATGTCAAGATATCAGAATTTTTGCTGAAGTTTTAACACTTCAAATACAAAGAGCAGCCGTGCAGATAATGTTCCAAATGCAAGTCTGATAAATGAAAGCGGCTCTCATGATTTGATATGTTTGCGTTGAAAATGTGCGTATTTGCAAAGGAAAATTAGACGCAAGGTCACAATATAGGAGGGGATGTGAACCCAAAGATATTGTTAATAAAATATAAAACAAAGAGAGGGGTTAAATCATGAATAAAGCCATTATTACAGCATTGCTGGTTTGTACTGGACTTGTTGTTGCTGGGTGTGAAAAAAACTACAGCGTAGCGGAATTTAAGAAAGATAAAACATTACTCGAAGAGTGGGCAAAAAATGTGAAAAGCTGGATCAATCTTCTATGGAGAAATCTAAAAATTGCTAACATGCCAGACAAGCATATATGGAACTTATGTTCGGCATTAATTAAAAACATACAGTTCAATAAATAAGGAATTGTTTACTTCTTGATTCTATTACGTTTTTTAGGCTCTCTCTAACTTTTAGAGAGTCTTGTTATGGCTGCAAGAATTAGTCGTTTACGATCTGTACTCTTTGTGTAAACGTATGCTATACTGTCATTGTTTGGCCCAAAAGTGCTTTCAATTGTAGATAGTATTGCCTCCCAATGAGTTGTTACGTGTTACTGCTAATTTTTTAATGTTTTGGTTACATGTATTTAAAATATGAGATTAAATCTATCTTTGGGGTGTTTTTTTGCGTTTATCACAAATAAATGTTTCATCACACTAAGATCGTTTTTAAGTGTTGCGGCTAATTTCGGAAAAATTGGGAGGAAACATTTGTTTGGAAATTACTTTTCTCTGTTTTAATAAAGAGAAAAACATTCTGAATGGAATTATTATCGTTTCATACTCAAATGTTTTTCTCAAACTATTTTTAAAAAATTGCTTTTGATTTGAGAATATTATAACATTCGTTAAGTTGTGAGGCCGTTTTGCTAGGACGGTTTTGCCGGATGTGTGAGGAATTGAGCGCTCTCCACATCTTTTCATTTTTCTCCTCTCTTTTCTGAGTTTGCAAGGTTTTTCCTTGTTATCTTTTTATCTTAATTGTGTCGTGATATTATCATGTTGAGCGGTGGAGCGCATATAAAACTTTACGTATGAGGTGTTTTTTGTTCTCGAGTGTGTGATGAATGTTTTTCTAAATAACACTTTGATTTATAAAAATAATTTAATTATTTTATACTGAATAAGGATCTCGAATAACGTAAGATTCTCTTATTCCAAATCTGTTCTCGGTTGAATTAATTAAAACCATTTTCTTGCATGGTACAAGCGGGGAGAGCCGTGTGGATAAAAACTGTTGAAGAAAGACGTAAAAATGCCTCTTATGAATTATCTCAAGTGCTAAAGGTTTGTTGGCAACATTTGGGGTTGGAAAAGTGTGTGATGCTGCTGGTTTATTCTCTCATAAGGGTAAAGATGGTGTTCAATAGATTATCATAAGCTTCATGAAATATTATCCTTTAGAATTGTGATATGCCCTGAAGGGGGGAACTTACTCAATAAGGAGATAAATTATTTACAGATCGGATCTGATAGAAAATTTCGTTTTTTAAGGTGGGAGTGAAGTTGAGATTCAAGATAGCGCGAAAAGACGGACACTGATGGTTAAAAATGCATATAAAAAGCAGAGTTTATACTCAAATAGTTGCAAGCGATGTTTGAAATTGGGTGTGTGGTTTATCTGTAGAATTAAAATTTTGCTTTGCTCTTATGTGAAATTAAGATGCTTATTTGCACAGATTATAAAAAGCCAAAAGAGTATGCTTAGTATATTTCTATTACGAGAACTAAAATAACAACAAAAGCATTGATGGTGATAATTAAGGTCGAATAAAGCATAGCGGCTTTTACGAGATCAGCCATAAAAACCTCTTTCTGTTCTTTTTGAGGTGATTTTATGAATAACAATATATTACAATCTGTAATATATGCTGATACAACATATTCGGCAAGCTTAAAATCGCTCCTTTTTTATAAAAGCTTGAGGAGTTGGAACACGGTGAATCCTAAAAAAGAAAAGCTTTAAAGGAACTATTGATTGATTTCGTAGTTTTTGTGTTGCAAAAAACTCTCTTTGTTTTGTTATGCCATAAAACACTGTCATTTGAGGGGAGGGAAATCAAATAGGCTAATCAATTTTAGCTCCATAACAAAATTGGTTAATGCTGCTCTAATGGGGGAGCACGAAAAAAAGAACATTCCAAATGGAATATTCTTGTGTTGCATATTTGTGCACTTGTTTTAAAGAAACATCTCTCAAGGTAGGTCCAATTTCACGATGGAACTTGTGAATGGTATAACAGTAAAGCTCTCATGAATAATATAAAATCTATAAAGTGCTCCCACCTTTACACTTAATAAAGGAGCAAGCCGGCATCATTATGTACTTATCTCCACTGTTTACGACAGCCTTTGGCTTTTGAGAGAGTTCATAAGAAGCATTTTTTAAAGTGTATTTTATCGATAGGTCAGGTTCTGTTCGTGATGTGCAAGAAAGTGATTTTAATTTGTTCAACATGGAATAGATTTGAAATGCGATAATTTTACGATCTTTAAGGTTTTCATTGAGCATACCAAATAATGAATAAATATTTCAGTATGATTATGAAAGAGAAAAGTCTCATTTAGAAGGTTGAAAATGAAAGGGAGTTCGTAGCAGAAATTGCACCTTTATTATAAAATGCTTGTTTTCATGTTTTTATATCAACAGCACATGTAAAGCAGCGATATTAAGAGTGAATTGTGCGTTATGGAGTGAAATAATCTACAGAGAGATGATATGAAATTCTGAAAATATCAATGTGGAGGAGCGTTAAGCGTTTGCGATTGAAGGCGTGTCGAACTGAGTGGTTAAGAAACTCTTGAAAAGGTTTAAAAAATCTTATATAGTCGTTTGTTGCAAAGAAAAGCGAATGATAATTTTAAAAAGGAAGATTGATGGCTGTTTAGCTATTTCAAGGTGCCTTTTTTAATATTGCTACATGGCTGATCTGTTCAAAAGAGCGTTTTTTTGTATTTTGTGCGAAATACTGCATGTATGCAGAAGGAGCATGGGGAAGGAGCGTCTTTTGAACGGGTGTGGACTAATCTCGTAGGGTGCCATCTTTATGGGTGCCAGAAGGTATGCAGGTTTAGGTGCACGGAAAGCTATAAGGTTATGGAGGGTAAAATGTTGCTATCGGTAAAATGCTAATTTAATGAGCTGAAATCTTTATATGCTGCGCGTTTTTGTTGGCAGATGTTTTTTATTGGCTAAGGTTATAAACAGAGCGTTGTTGTTTTCTGTTGAGGGCTTGGTATGATAAAAGATAATGAAGTAGGCAAAGCGAAATAAATAGAGAGAATTTGGACGTTTCAGTATTACGGAGTAGGGATTTAAGTTTATAGCATTTTAATGAATGAGTATAGCAGCAATGATGGTTTTGGAGCAAAGCAAAAAATATTTCAGAAAATGCGTTGAAAGTTACAGTGGTATACACTTTTAAGGATTTTCGTGCTGTTGTCTGAGCGATGTTCACACCACGAACTCAATTGAGTGTATTAGCATTGAAGAGAAACTGTTTAATCTCCTTCATTTGAAAGCAAGATTAAACAATATGGTTGAAGGGGAAATAAAGATGTCTGTAGTGCAATATGGTGATGATAGTTTTGCAGCAAAGGCAAAAGTTCTTGATAATAATCTTATTGATCGTGATTGGGCGATGACGAAGTTTGTCGCTGCTGTTAAAGGATTAGCCCAAGTGGTTGATTATGAAAGCAATATGCTAGAGAGCAGTGGTGTTCCAGATTACGAAGAAATAAATTTATGTAAAATACGTGGTTTGCGTGATCTTAATAAATCCATGAGCGATGTGAAACGCTATATGAATCAAGATATTGAAAATGAAGTCGAAAGTTTGTTGTCTGATTTACAAGAAAAATTACAGCGTAATAGTGAATTGCTTCAAACGCATTTAGATGCTGTCAATAATCTTACGCAAGTTATGCAAATATCTGGACGTGTAAAAGAAATAGAAGAATGATCTAAATTTGATCAATATCGGCTGTTCTAAGTGATTACAATGATGAGATAGAGCATTAATTTGAATAAAGAGTGTGTTTGTTAAGTGTTCATGTTTGAAGCGCGTTTGGTATTTAGATTATTCATTCTGTTGTACCGAAAATAGTGTCTTTAAAACAGTATCCTTTGAGGTGTGGTGATATGAACCGCACGCTATGGGAAGCCCAAGTGGAAGCCGCGTAAGAAGAGGCGGATTGTTTACAGAGCAGTGTTTACAGATTGGGCTGAGAGAGAGCTTGATTTTTTAGTTTGGGGAAGAAGTCAAAGAATATTTAGGCGAGCCTGCGATGCCTTATGAAACAGCCTCCTTGGGGGGTAATGTAGAGTTTTACACATTAAGCCTTTTTAGAGTATGTGATTAAAGTATGTGATGAATATTGCATAAGCCTTATGGAGCACTGTTCTTTAAGGTGGGGTGATATGAAGCGGTTAGTTGCTGAAATCTGTATGTTTGAGACAAAGATTAAGGCGGTTTAGTATTTTCTCTGCTGTTGCAGTTTTTGTATGTCAGATTGGAGTGGATATACTGCGTATCTCTGTTGGAGTTATATTTGAAACGGGGAAGAGGTCTCATTGGGGAAGAATATAAAGGGGTAGAAACTAGCTTCTCTCTTTACCATCATCAATTCAGTTTTATGGCTTTTAAAAGCAACCAAAGCACTGTCTTTAAATAATGGAAATTATGCATAGCTTCACGCTTTTGTTTCTCTTGTTTGTTTAATCGGGTTACGTCCTTTATGTAAAATAAAATACTCAAAACAGAATAGATTTGTTGTTCTCAATTTATGCTCTTGTTTTAAAGGGACATTTTTAATGTACGTGTTCATTCCACAATGGTGCTTTGTGAAGTGTATAGTGTAAAGCCTCTATGAATGGTATAAAAGAATAGTACAAACGTTGCCATTTTTATGCATATGAACCTAGCAAGCTGGTCTTATTATTCACTTTGCCAATTTTTAATGTTGAGATATCCTTTGCTTTATGGTTTACACAATATATTGATTTATAATGATAAATTATCATTAATTTTAATCATAACCCTGAATATTGTAAGATTTTCTCATCACAAATCCTCTCAGATTAAATTAATCAAAATCTCTTGCTTGCACATTACAAGTGGGGTGTGCGGTGTGGATAAATTGTATAAAAAAGGATTTAAAATGGCTCTTATGACCCCTCTCTAGTGCCAAGGGTTGTGCGCCCCTCCACGAGCCGACAAATATAATGATGGTGCCGGTTTTCTTCTTCATAAGTGTAAAGATGGGGGTGTTCAATGGTTTTATCGTTATATTATTCATGAGCGCTGTCGCAAAATAGGCTTGAGAGCTTTAAGACGTGTTTCTTTAAAACAAGCCTGTGAATGTGAAAACCAAGAGCGTGAGGCGATGCGTAATCTCCATTATTTAAAAGACAGTACTTTAGATACTTTTGAAAGTCGTAAAGCTGAATGGATGACGGTGAGGTTAGTGATTGGTCTTTTCCTTTATATCTTTATATTTTTCCCAATTAGGCTGTATACCGGTTTTAGAGATTACACAAACAGAGATACGTGATACCTTTGCTTCCATTTGGCATACAAACGCTGGAACTGCTTATAAAGTGTTAAATCGTCTTAATCTATGTTTCAAACATGCTGCAGCGTTAGATGTTAGATGGGGATGTTGATTTACAAAAAACAACAAAAGCACAAGATCTTTTAGGGAAACAACGTCATAAAACACAAAACTTTCCAGCTATGGATTGGAAAGATGTTCCAGCTTTTTATCAGATACTCTGTAAGATAACTATAATACATTTGGCTTTGCGTTTGCTTATTCTAACAGGCGTATGTACTAATTCATTGCATCATATTCATAAATATCAGATTGACGGGGATATATGAACAATTCTTGGCTTAAGCAGATGAAAGGAAAGAGTGATACGACAACAGAGTTTCGTATTCCTTTATCATAAGAGGCATTTTTACGCTTTCTTTAAATAGTTTTTATCCATACACCGACGTTTTTATGCTGATGATGTGTAAGCGAATAGTTTTGGGTGATTGATCATGGAGAAGGTTGGAAATGAGAAAATGCTATGGTATTCGAATTTTTATTCAATATGCAAAAAAACATTATAAGTTAATATCTTCTTTGATGTAATAATGATTTTGGGGAATTTTAAAAATTAAGTTTGAATAAAAAAAGCAGCACTTTGTGCTGCCCTTTTATTTAAGTCAAAATTAGCTTCTGCTTTAGAAACGATAACGTATCCCGCCAGACAAATTAGCGCCAGAGATACCGGCTTTTTGCAGTTTTTGCCGATAGCTGATATCGGCATTTAGTACAATATTTTGAGAAAGATAGGCATTCACTCCTATGCCTCCCTCAACTGAAGAGCCGGTGGGATCGACATGAAAGGTGTCAGCAATTTTTATTGTTTCACCATCACCAAAAGCTCTGATAACATTCATTTTACCATAGAAGGAAACAGCCTTACTTTCTTCAGCAGCCATTATCGTTTTTGTTAAACGTCCACCAATACGGATCAACCATTGGCGCGGATTGCCCATGTCTACTTTTAAGCCATCGGCATCTGAGAAGATATCAAACATGAGATTTTGATAAATGAATTGTGCTTGTGGTTCAAAGATCAAGCCTTTTGTGTCGGTTGCTAATTTCTGACCAATGGTCGCAGAGATATTAAGTATCTCAGTACCATCTAATTTTGCAGCATTTCCAACGAGAGCTGTGGTAATATTTCCCTTTAAAGCGCCGTAAGAAAAAAGTGTGTTTACATATATACCATTGCGATGTTGGATGCCGCTATAAGCGGTGAGTGACCATTTATCAAGTGTTGTCTTTTCAGAATCTTGCATCTCTTTTGGCGTAAAGGCAAGTTTTCCGTATGTTCCTAAAAGACCAAAATGTGTGCTTATGTCTTTGCCTTCCAAGGCAGCTAATATGACACCCAGTTGTAAAGCAGTATAGTTTACATCAGCACCATAACCATAGTGCAGTGGATCGCGGTTGGAAGATAAGGTGGATTTCTCACCGTAAGAAGAGAAAAAGAGACCATTCTTTTTATCGTCTTTTGCTCCAAATACTGTTGTTCGCATATTGTCTAGCAATGTGTTTTGATTGTTTACATCAGTCAATCCAGCAGAAAATAAAGTATTAGATATGGTTAAGTAGTTTGCCACCTGTGGTAAAAGTGCTCGAACTTTTTTATCCTTATCAATGTAGGCATTTTGTAAGCGGAAATCCCAGAAATCACTATTCTTCTTGCCAAAAAGATTTTGGCTCTCATGAGATGTTCCAGGCTTATAGCCTGTGAGTACATATTTATAAGGTAGTTTCCCTATTGTCATATAGTTTCCTGCTAACGTGAAGGAATTTTCATTTGCTTGTCCGGAAACTTGAATGATTGAAATCCCATGGGTTCCTAAAGGAAGTGAAGCCATCTGCTCTCCCCAAACAGCAGGGCTATCAGTTATTGTTTTATCTTTTTCTTGGAGATTGATGTGAACAACAGTATGACCTAATATATCACCATTAATCACAATGCGATCGGTTTGTTGTTCAGTGATAGGAGAATTTTTGTCCCATTTAGCGTTTACATAAATCTCTGAAACGCCTGTTGCACTATAAACCGCTGCTGTATGAGCTGTTTCATCTCCTTGCGGAAGATTAGACCCTATAAACAAAGTTTTGTAATGTTCCTCCGTTGGTTTGTCAAACATAATGACACTGTTTGCAAGGCGCAATTCAGAAAGATTAGAGTATGATTTTTCATCAACACCAAACTGTCTATAGTCATTTAAAATATTATCATTATTTATGGCATTTTTATTCGCCTTTAAAAGCCATTTCGTCCCCTCTTTTAGATCAAAAACGGTTCTATTATCTTTAGAAGTTCTTACCCGACCTTCTAAAGAAGAGTGGTCTGCAACGAATGTAATGGTGTTTGTGGAGGCACTTTCGTTCTTGATATTTTTTAATAAAATATCGGCATGAATTTCTGAATTTTTAAGGTTGACTTCCCCGTTTACACCTGTTCCATAAAGGCTGATACCGCTACCATGTTTAACGAAAAGCTTTGTATTCTCTAGGGTCACTTTATTAGGAATAGCTTGTTCTTGAACGACATTGTTATTCCTTTCAGCATTGCGTGTATATCCTTTTCTAGGGGTATAGTATTGATTATTGCGGAAAATAATACCGTCTGCTTCATAATTTCCCGTGACATGTACGCTTGAATCCTTAAGTTTGATTGTGCCCTTCATGTTTAGCAAACCAGCTGTTTCTGCTGTTGCAGCAATACCTGTAGCATCAATTTCTCCACCATCTGATACGCTTAGTGCAACAAAACGCGCATCAACTGTTCCCTTTATTATGTTGACTTTTGAATTATTTCCATCTGCATGTACAGCAAAACCATTGTCTTGAATTTTTTTGTTATGTAGCGTTATGGTCTTACCGTTTTCAACCTCAACTCCAGAGCTTATATCCTCAATTTGTGTAGACTTTTCAGGTTGTTTTATTGATGATATTGATTTTGCAAGCTCTGATTTTACAGATTTTGCTGGTACCAGTGATGTTGGTGTTTTAACTGTTGGTCTTAAAGATATTGGTTGCGTAAGTTCTGGTTCTTTAGGCGCTGGTGATCGTTTTGTCGTTGGTTTTTCAGATTCTGGTCTTGTCGGTTCAGATTCTTTAGATGTTGGCAGTAAATTTGCTGAAGGTTGTGTAGGTGCTGGCTGTGAGGATACAGCAGAATTCGGCGGTGTTTTTTCGCTGGGAGAATCTGCAGAAGAGGAGGGCGCCCCTGAACGTCTTCTGGATTTTACTTCCATGTTTTCTGTGGTTGTAGAGCTAGGCACAGATGGCAGATCTATCGTTGATGCTGAAGGCGTACTATGAAGAGCATAAGACAGGCTGGTGGAAGAATAAAACAGAACTCCAGTGACTGTGTATAGTAAGAAGCTTTTTTTCATATGAATCTATTCCTAAATATTTTCTTCCCCCCTCTCAATCAAAGATAAAACTCAACCCCATTATGTTTCTTTTGTAAGAGACAAAATGAAACATAATGGGGTTTTTTTATATTTCAAGATAAGGTATAAGTGTTTTTAAAAGTGATAGCGTATTCCAGCGGAAATATTTATTCCAGATATGCCAACTTTTTTGAATTTATGTTGATAGCTGAGATCACTATGAAGCTGAATATTTTGTGATAAGTGTGCATGAATACCAAAACCACCTTCGATTAAAGATCCCATAGCTGCAAGCTGAAAATTTTTACTAAAAGTTTTGATCATGTTCAATTTGCCGTAGAAAGAAACAGCATGGCCTTTGTTTTGCGTTAAACGTCCGCCAATACGGAGCAGCCATTGATGAGGATTACTTATGTTTATTTTAGAGTTATCCTTATCTGAGAAAGAACCAAGCATGAGACGCTGATAAACAAGTTGTGCTTGCGGTTCTAGTATGACACCTTCCAAACTGGTTAACAGTTTTTGTCCAACAGTTGCAGCGGCTCCTAATGTTTTTCTATTATTTCTTTTTAGGGTATGTTTGGTGCTATCTGCAGCAATATTTTCTTTGAAAATTCCACAAGAGAGAAATGCATTTGCATAGATGCCACTGTCATGCTGAATATTTCCATATGCAGAGAGGGACCATTTATCAAGCATATTCTTAAGAGAGCTTTTTTTGTTTTCAGGAGCAAAAGATAATTTCCCATATGTTCCGAAAAGACCAAAATTGGTGCTGATATTTTGATCTTCTAGCGCTATTAATATTGCACCTGCTTGCAACGCAGCATAGCGAATATTTGCACGAATATTGGCTTGAACGCTGGAAGAAAACGTGCTCTTATTGCTATAAGAGGATAAGAAAACGCCTCTCTCTTGATGGTTTTTGGGTTCAAACATTGTTATTTGCATATTGTCTAACAAGATATTTTGATTGTTAACATCAGCACCCCCCACAGCAAACATCGCGATAGGCATGGTTAAAGAACTTTCTCCTTGTGGTGTAAGAGTTGTTCTTTTTTTTGTCGCATCAAGAGAAGTAGAAGTTGCGGTTGCTTTATTATCATCATCTGTAAGTTTAGAGGTGCTCTCTGTAGCAGTGGTAGCGGTATTTTCAACCTTTGAGAGCAATTTCATATGCGCTTTTGCGGATGTAGCGGATGTAAGAGTGGTTTTCGAGGCTGAGGGAGTAGTGTTCGTTTTAGGATCAGTATCAGATTGCGAATTTTCATTTATTTTAAGCTGTGTAATTCCATGATATGCTCTTGTGAATGAATTGTCCTTGGGAGGAGGGGATGTTTCTTCTTTTCTCTCTACGTTGGTTATTCCATCCGTGTTCAAAGTCTCTAATACCGCTTTGCGTAAAGCATCAGAAAGTTCTTTGTTTTGCCCTTGTAAGGCATTATCCACTTGTGCTGCTTTATGTAATATTCCTGCTGTATTTTGCAGTTTGTGCCAATCACGATTGTCTTGGCTTACCCATTGTTGGTGTGCAGCATTAACACGCCGTTGATTATCAGCTTCAAGGATTGCTGCCGCCTTTACGGCATCGGAAACTGCTTTGTCGTAGCCACGTAATAAATTCCCTGCCTTTATCAACCGGTTTTGTCGTAAGTGATCAAGCAGTGCATTGGCCTTCATCATGTGTTGCATATCCAGATGATGATATTTAGCCATAATATTATCTACAGTATTATCCACAGAGCTATAGCGTCCATTTGAGAATTGTTTATTGACAGATCTTAAATACTCTTCGAGCATCTTCTTAACAGACGAATTATCTTCCATCATGGCGCCAGAGGCGATCTTCTCAAGATTCTTTTCTGCTTGTGTTGGTGTGTTTATTAAATCAATGGCATGGCGATATTGTTGAGGTAATTTGATAATTTCTTCAAGGGCATGGCGTTCCTGGGTGCTTAGACCAGAGGCGGTACTTGTAGATGTGAAGCTGAAAGAAGAAAAAAACAAAGCACAGGCAGCTGTACATAACAAAAGATTTCTATGCATAGAAATGTTCCTTAAGATATTTTTTTGTTTTGCTAAAAATAAACCACTTTTTGACACATTACGGTTTTTTGTAATGTAGTAAAATATAAACAGCACTGTTTACATTTCAGTGCTGCCTATGTGTTAAAAGGGAAAGCTAAGATTTCTAAAAACGATAACGCATTCCACCGGAAAAATTAATTCCAGAGATTCCAGCTTTTTGAAGTTTATGTTGGTAATTAACGTCAGCATGGAGTGCGATGTTTTTGGAAAGTTGTGCGTTAATACCAAGTCCACCTTCAAGGGAAGAGCCCATGGAATCGAGATAGAAAGGTTCAATAACATCGATAGTACTCTTCTCACCAAAAGCTTTGATGACGTTCAATTTACCATAAAAAGAAAGCACACGATCTTTTTCAATGGGAAGCATTGTTTTCATTAAACGCCCTCCGATACGGACCAACCATTGATGGGGGGTATTTATATTAACCTGGAAGCCATCGATATCTGAAAGAGTGCCAAAGGCAATATGTTGATAAATAAGTTGCACTTGTGGCTCAAAGGATAACCCTTCAACACCGGTCGCTAGTCTTTGTCCAATGGTAGCCGATATATTTAATGTATCCGTATTGTTTAATTCTGTGGTATTGCCGATAAGGGCTGTTGTAATATGTCCATTAAAAATGCCGTAAGAGAAAAGTGCATTAACATAGAGACCATTGTCATGGTGGAGGTTACCATAGGCTGTAAAGGACCATTTATCCAATATGCTTTTGTCAGAACCTTCCATATCCTTTGGTGTAAAAGCGAGCTTTCCATATGTGCCTAAAAGACCAAAATTTACGGTCATGTTTTGATTTTCTAACGTTGCTAGTGTCATGCCTGCTTGTAAAGCAGCATAACGAACATCCGCACCATAACCATATTCCAATGAACTACGGCTGGAAGATACTGTGACCTTGTTGCCATAAGTCGATAAGAAGAACCCTTTCTTTTTATAACCTTCTAATCCGAAAACTGCTGAATGCATATTATCTAACAGTGTATTTTGATTACTTACATCAGCTAATCCAGTTGAGAATAGTGCGTTACTCATCACCAAATAGCTTGCCATTTGAGGAACAAGAGCTTTGATTTTCCCTTCATTATCGAGAGTTGCACTTTGCAAGCGGAAATCCCAGAAATTTTCATTTTCTTCTAAGAGAGTTTGATCATTACTTTCTTTTCTAAGGGATGATGCACCGGTATTTTGTGCATCTTTCTCTTTTGATTCTTGTGATGTTTCGCTTAAATGACTTTGTGCACTATCGGCTTTCCCACGGCTGGAGGTTGGTCCATAGCCATTGAGTGTATATTTATAAGGTAAGCCCCCCATTGTGGTATAGCCATGAGCAAGTTTGAAGGAATCTTCATTTGCTTGTCCAGATACTTGAATGAGTGAGAGCCCACGCACATTCAAAGGAATCGAACTTTCTGATTCTTCATTGGATGATTCTGCATGCTTTGAAAGATTATTGAAATAGATCTTTGTGGTACCTGAGACATCACCACGAACGAGAAGAAGATCAGTTTTTTGTTGTTCTTTTGCAAGACCATCACTCCATTCGGTATTAAAGTAAATTCTCGCGTTGCCTGTTACATTGTAAACCATTGCTGCATCGGAGCTTCTGTTTTGCTCTGCTTTTTGTGGAAGTCTGCCTACATTTAAGGTTTGATAATGGTTTTCTACTAAATCATGGGGGGCATTAAATATGATAGAGCTGTTATTAAGATTTAGAATTGAAACAACAGATTGTGCTCGTTGTTTAATGTCAATGAGTTTGTACGAATGAGATGTGCTGTATTCATCTTCTACTTCAAATGGACTAATTTTTAAGTACCACTTACTGCCATTGTTCAGAGTAAAAATCGTCGTATTTTGAGTAAAGGTTTTTACTTTTCCTTCTATAATTGAATTATCAGCGGTTAATGTAAGAGTCTTAGGCTTACTATCCTCCGGTACACTTTTATTCTTCAACAACATATCAGCACGAATTTCTGAATTTTTAAGAAAAACTTCAGCAACAGATTTCGAGGAGTACGGTCCCGCAATACCAATACCATCTGTCATCAAAAGTTTTGTATTGGTAAGAATTGCCTTATTGACGACCTGTTCTCCTTCTTTTACGTAAGAATCCGAGATGTAGTCAAAACGAATACCATAATTTTTATGATGTCCTGCGACGTTTATGATTGAATTTTCAACATGGATTGTCCCATTAGCAATTTCTAAACCATGCGTTCCTGCTTTTCCCACAATTTCTTTAGCATGAATGCGTCCACCTGTGGCTGCAGAAAGCAAAACGCCATTGGAACGCATTGTTGAGTTTTTAATGATAATAAAGGCTTTGTCATCTGCGACTACTGCATTATAGTTACTGCGGACAAAAACATTTTTAAAGATTTTTTCTTCTCCTGCCTTATCCGCACGAACCATGCTCATTATAGAAGGTTGTGTATTTGCATAAGTTGAACCGAAATGAGAAAAAATGAAAGTTCCAGCAATTGTACATAACAAAAGATTTTTCTTATAAATAGATTTCTTACACATAGATATACCTTTAGTATTGGGATATGCCTTTAGTCTTGATATGTCTTTGATGCTTACTTCATTCCCCTGATGGCGCAAGTACTTTACCGGTGTTTATATCATTATGTTTTTCATGTAAAGAACAAAACAAATTATATTATGGTGTTCTCTATAGTTTGAAGATTTGTTTTTGGAACACATTTTGAGCTGGTAATGTAGATCAGTGAAAAAATATTTCAAAAAACATAGATTTAGTAATTCATGTTCAAAAAATGCTATGAATTCATATTTATCAAATAGAGCTCATTATCATGAGAGTTTTTTTAGAATTGAGATGAAAGATATGTTATTACGCTTGTAAAAAATTTTGAATAGATTTTTTCTGTATAAAGAATAAGGCATTCATTATGCTGTTTAAATATAACTAAAAAAGTCCAAATATTTCTTTTTTGATAAATACTTAATAATTTTTCAACGGATAGCACTTTTTGTGATTTATAAAACTTAAGCAGCGCTGCTTATATTTCAGCGCTGCTTATATTTTAAAATATGATCAGAGATTCTTAAAAGCGGTAACGTATTCCACCAGAAACATTTATTCCAGATATACCTGCTTTTTGAAGTTTCTGTTGATAATTAACATCAGCATGAAAAGCGATATTTTGTGATAATTGTGCATTCACACCAAGCCCACCTTCAACGGCAGCTCCCATAGAATCAAAATGGAACGTATCCCCAATCTGTATGGTGGTATTGTTAGAAAAAGCTTTAACAATATTCAATTTACCATAGACAGAGAAAATACCACTTTCTTTAGTAGGAAGCGTTGTTTGCGTTAAGCGTCCACCAACACGCACCAACCATTGATGAGGATTGCCCATATTCACATCAAAACCATCAACATCTGAGAGTATGCCAAGCATAAGACATTGATAAACAAATTGGGCTTGTGGTTCAAAGGTTAATCCTTTCATACTGGTTTCGAATTTTCGTCCAATGGTTGCTGATGTACTGAATGTATCAGCGTCAGTTAATTCTGCCGTCTTTCCTATAAGAGCTGTGGTGATATTTCCTTTGAGAATTCCATAAGAGAAGAGCGCATTGATGTAGAAGCCATTATTATGGTGGAAGCTACCATATGCTGTAAGAGACCATTTATCGAGTGTACTCTTATCAGCACCTTCCATATCTTTTGGAGTGAAGGACAATTTCCCATATGTACCCAAAAGCCCCCAATTCATGGCGATGTTTTGTTCTTCTAGTGCTGCTAATGTAACGCCTGCTTGTAAGGCAGCATAGTGAATATCAGCACCATAGCCATATTGCAATGGAGTGCGGTTAGAGGATAGTGTCATCTTATTACCATAAGAAGATAAGAAGAGCCCTTTATTTTTATGATTTTTTGTTTCCAAGGCTGTTTTCCGCATACTGTCTAATAATGTATGTTGATTGCTTACATCAGAAAGTCCTGTGGAGAACACCGCGTTAGACATCACCAAATAGCTTGCTACTTGAGGAACAAGGGCTCTGATCTTTCCTTCATTATCAAGTGTGGCACTTTGCAAGCGGAAATCCCAGAAATCTTCACTTTGTGCATTTCTTTCATTTTTTGAAACCCCTTCAAGAGCATTCCCGTTTATAACATAGCTTGTGTGGTCTTTAAGGGTATTTTCTTTTGATTCTTGAGATATATCTCCCAAGAGTCTTTGTGTGCTCTCTGCTTTTCCACGGCTTGAGGTTGATCCATAAGCGTTGAGTGTATATTGATAAGGCAATCCTGCCATTGTGACGTAGCCATTTGCCAGTTTGAAGGATGATTCACTTGCTTCTCCAGATACTTGAATGAGTGAAATTCCTCGTATGTTTAAGGGGAGGGAATCTTCAGTCTCTGATTTTCCACTGTTTGAAAGATTATTAAAATGAATTGTTGTGCTTCCTGAGACATTTCCATGAACAAGAAGGCGGTCAGTTTTTTGTTGTTCTGTTTCTAAACCATTACTCCACTCGGTATTGAAATACAACCTTGCATCACCTGTTGCATAATAGGCTGTTTCTACAGTAGGAACCATATTGTCTCGTGATGTATAAACTTCAGCGGTTCGCCCTACACTCAAAATTTGATACTGCCCCTTTCCCAAAGCAGATGTTACATTAGCAAACGGTGCGTTAAATATAATAGAGCTATTATTAAGGTTCAGTACTGAAACAGTAGAAAGCGCTCGTTGTTTAAGGTCACTGAGATCGAAACTAAAAGTATTAAAATCAGTATCTGAGTCTTCTTGACTGATCTTTAAGTACCATTTGCTGTTGTTGAGCAGAGAAAGAGTCGTTGTATTTATTTTTAAGGTTCTTGCTCTTCCTTCTAGAATGGAATTGTCAGCGGTTAATGTAAGAGAGACAGGAAGAGTATCACCGTCATGATATTTACGTCTAGTTTTATTTCTCAATAAAACATCAGCCCGAATCTCCGAATCTTTAAGAAAAATTTCAGCAACAGATTTTGAACCATAAGGACCCCGAATACCGACACCATCTTTCACAAGAAGTTTGCTCTTAGTAAGACTAATCTTATTGATAACATTTTCACCCTCTTCTACGTCCTTCTTTGGGGTTTCATAAAGAACGATACCGCCCCCTCCACCTCCTTGAACGGTTATCATTGAATCTTCAATATTGATTATACCGTTTTTAGTTTCTAAACCTTTGTATATTGAATTTGCATCAATTTTTTTAGCGTGAACTTGTCCACCTTTTGATACGGAAAAAGCAGCTGATTCTGTGTGTATTGTTGAGTTTGTAATTGTGGCAATCGCTTTTTCAGTCGCAGACACTCCAATCTTCTTGTTGCGGATAAAAACATTATCAAGAGTCTCTTTTTTTCCTTTATCCAGATTAAACTCATTAATAATTTCAGGAGGTTGTGTATTTGCATAAGTTGAACCGAAATGAAAAAAAATGAAAGTTCCAGCAATTGTACATAACAAAAGATTTTTCTTATAAATATATTTCTTACACATAGATATACCTTTAGTATTGGGATATGCCTTTAGTAATTGGTATGCTTTGATGCTTACTTCATTCCCCTGATGGCGCAAGTACCCAATCGACATTTATATCATTATGTTTTTATTGTAAACAACAAAACAAATTATATTATGGTGTTCTTTATAATTTGAATTTTTGCTTCAGAAAAGCTTTTTTCGTGAGTATGAAAAGCAGTGAAAAATAGAGTGCATAAAACTTAGCTGGGTAAGTTTATACTAAAAACACTATGAAGCGTGATATTTAAAAGAAGAACGATATTTAAAAATTATTTATTAAGGATAATCATTATCAAAGCTCTATAATATTGAGATGGAAGATATTGTTTTATGCACTCACCAAAATTGCAGCAGATTTTCTCTGATGTGGAGGAAAAATCAAGGGTGTGGAAAAAAATAAAGAACGATATTCACGGGCTTTCTTTAAAGAGACCTTTCTTAAGGCACCAAAGTCTATTTCGCGACGGTGTTCATGAATGCTATAATGGTAAAGTCATTAAGTCTCATCACTTTTACGCTTAATATCAATGAACAAGCCGGTACCAATACACCTTTGCCAGCTCAAAATGTTGCCAGACAGCTCTTAGTACTTGAATTGGAGGCGGTTCATTCCATAGGTATTTTTAGGACTTTCTACTATAATTTTGACTCCACACGCCATCCTCGCTTGTGACGTGCAAAAAAATTTGTTTGATTCAACATGGAACAGGTTTGAAATGAAAGAATCCTACGATATTGGGGACTCTCATTCTACATGCAAAATAAATAACGATCTTTATAAATCAATATATTATCGTTTGTGGTACGATGTAGGCTAGTTTTGTGCTAGAACCAGCGTTAAGAAATGCCTTGAGTAAGCAAAAATCTTAGAATCTTCCATTCTTATCATTAAATAGGTTTTGCTCAATATTAGTTTTTCTATGGTTTGATTCTAGTTCAGAGTTAGTCAGCGTGTATTTATAAGATAAATCATTTCTTATGGTATAGTCATTGGATAAGCTTAAAAGAGTCTTCTGTCATTTTCCCAGAGGCTTATATAAGCAAAAGTCTACCAATATTTAAAGGATTAGAAGTATTTTCTACAATACTTCTCTCTTTTAAATCACTTTAAGGCTACAGTTAATATGAGAACCCGTTCCTTAATAGTTTATGCCATTCAGTCATTCGATTACGCTGTTAGCTCTCTTAAGTTTTACAGCAGCAGGAGTATTTTTAGAAACAGCAGGCGATCTATCATTTCCATTTTCTCGTTATTGTTAAATGTTCGTTGATGATTTTTTACCATCATCTCATCAGTCTCATTGGATATGTTTTCTTTTTGCACCAGAAGCTTCAAGGAACTTAGCTTCTACATTATGGGATGGGCAAAAATAAGTAAAGTTATTACAGCTGCCGTGTAGCATAGAATATTTTTTAGTTAAAAATATTTATCATCCTCTCTTTGTAACTTAAAAATGATAATAACTCATTTTATCTCTCAATATAATAACTTATAATGTTAAATTTATAGGTTAATTATTTATATAAGAATACTATGTTTTCAAATTAAATTTGAAATGAAAAATGATTTAAAGATATTACTATTTTATAAAATTGAATAGTTTTACGACTTAACCCATTATTAGAGAAATAGAGTTGTTCGTTGAGAAATAGGGAAAACAGAAAAACTAAGTACTGCTTTCACAATATCATCTTAAGATTGATAGCATCATATTGCACTTTAAAAAACACCCACATCATACTGATTTTGGTAATTTTCCTATAGTTTTATTTTCTTTAAGTAAGTGAGATGAGCTTTGTATGAGAGGGATGCGTGTTCTCAAAACTGTTTGCCTAAAAACAGTACATGGAAATGTAAATGAATCCTTATAGGTGCTGTTAAGCTAATTGATTGAGCAAACAGGAGGGCAAGCATAGCAAGGGTATGAAAAAAGAGCTTCTTTTATCAATATCTTTTTCAATGTTGTTTTCTTTATATTGTCTAAAAATACACTTTGCTTAGCTTTATGGGCAAATTCAATAATGAAAAATGCTGCGCGGTTTGTGTGAAGAGGAGGGAAGGCGCTCGTTGAGGAGAAAAGAAAACATTTCAGAAGAAAATAGATTTCATATACAAAAAAGACAGCATTTTACACTGCCTTTTTTTAAATTGAATAGAATGAATAGACTACTTTTAAACCTTGTTTTTAAAATTGATAGCGTATTCCTCCTGAAAAGCTTGCACCACTTATACCAGTTTTTTGAAGCTTTTGTTGATAACTGACATCACCGTGAAGGAAGAGATTTTGAGACAGTTGTGCATTGATGCCAATGCCACCTTCAAGAGAAGTCCCTGTGGGACCAAGGTCAAAGTCTCTACCAATCTGGATGGTCCCATCGTTACCAAAGGTTTTGAGAAGATTTACTTTTCCATAGAAAGACATCGGACGGTTGTTTTCAGTGGAAATTGTTTTTGTCAAACGTCCGCCAATCCGTGCCAACCATTGGGAAGGATTTTTCATATCAATAGTAAGGTTATCAGCATCTTCAATGGTGTTGAACATCAAATGTTGATACACCAGTTGTGCTTGCGGTTCAAATGTTAAGCCTTCCATTCCAGTTGCAAATTGTTTACCGATAGTGGTAGAGATACTCAACATTTTAGCATTGTTCAACTTTGCGGTGTTTCCTCTGATGGCATTGGCGATATGCCCTTTTAAGATACCATAGGATAAAAGTGCATCAATATAGAAACCACTGTTGTGTTGTATACTGCCATAGGCTGTAAGGGCCCATTTATCCAGCGTGCTCTTGTCTGCATCTTCCATATCTTTTGGAGTAAAAGAAAGGCGTCCATAGGTTCCGCCCAGTCCCAGATGTGTTGTGGTGTTTTGCCCTTCTAAGGTTGCCAATGCAACACCGGCTTGGAGAGCAGCATAGCGAATATCAGCACCATAACCATATTCCAGAGGACCACGCTTGGAAGATAAGGTTGCTGTATTTCCATAGGTGTATAAGAAGAATGCATTCTTTATTCCTTCTTCTTTTCCTACGGTTGATATTCTCATACTGGCTAAAAACTCATCTTGTTTAGCTATATCGGTTAATCCAGTGTGAAAGAGGGCATTCGGCATGACGATATAACTTGCTGTTTGTGGAACAAGTTTTGGTACAAGGGCATGCCCGTTTGATTCAGGATCAGGATTTGAACCAGAATTGGAGCCAAGTAGCTCGGGCTGCAAACGGAAATCCCAGAAGTTTTCATTCTTTTCATCAAAGAGGTTTTGCGCAATATCGGCTTTGCCTTGGCTTGAGTCTGGTCCATAGGCACGCAGTGTATACATATCCGGTAAACCATCTCTTGTGGTATAGCCATTTACCAGTTTGAAAGAGTCTTCGGTTGCTTTTCCAGAAACTTGAATGAGTGAAAGACCACGTACATTAGGAGCAGCAGAGGTATTTGCTTGAACATTGTTCTTTTCTACGCGTCCTGTAACATAAACTGATGTGTTGCCAGAGACGTCTCCATTGATCAAAAGCCTATCGGTTTTTTGATCGGCGATTGTGGCACCATCACTCCATTGTGCGTTGAAGTAAATTTTTGCATCACCCGTTGCATTATAGACTTCTTGCGTGTCTGGTTTACCAGAACCTATATGCAATGTTTGGTAATGATCTTCTGTTGGTTTCTCAAAAACAATGGAGCTGTTATCGAGATTAAGCGTGGAAACATCAGAACGAGATTTTTGAGCGATATCAAGCAGATTGCCATCATCATCTTTTTCATTTTTGCTGATCTTCAATGTCCATGTTGTATTGTTTTTCAGATCAAAGTGTACATTTCTGTCTTTAGCAATATTTGCTCTGCCCTCTAGAGTAGACTGATCAGCGCTTAATGTGAAGGTGCCGTTGGAGATCGCTTTAACCTCTTTACCATTCCAATAATTATCGGTTCCCCAAGATTTTGGATTTTCGAAAATACCGTTTCCTAATAATACGTTGGCATGGATTTCTGAATTTTTGAGATTGACTGTACCGATTGACAAACCTGGAATATCTTCAATGTTTGTGTTAGTAAAACCTCCGATAAGAATTCCAATACCATTTTTAACGGAGAGGTTTGTGTTGGTTAAATTTATCTCACTACTTTGATGCTTTTGTGGATCATTTAAATAATCTGGATCAGAATTAGAGAGAGCTAAGAATTGCAAGCCAGCACTCTCTGCTGTTGCAGAAGTATCCAACAGATCAATATGTCCACCATTTATTACGGCTGATACAACTTTTTTTGCTTCTATTTTATTTTTCTTTATATTTTGTGGTATATCGGATTTGCTAGCTGGAACTTTGGGATTTGCATCAATAATGTTTTTTACCATCTTAATTGTGCCATCTTCATATGCTAAAAAACCAATGTCTACATTTTGAAAGGTTGTTTTACCTTTTAATTGAATTTCGCTATTGGGATTGTCTGCTGTTCCGCCGATAATTATTTTTGTGGATTGAGAGTTAATTGTTTTGTTACTAATTATCTCTAAATCTTCGCTAGAGATTTTTCCTCCTTTTTCTACATGAAGCCCATGCGTAACGTTTTTAATGGTTGTTTTACCTGTTAATATAATTTTGCTATTAGCGTTGCTGGCTTCTATGCAAGGGTACTCTATGGCAACATCTTCTTCTAAATCATTATCTCTAAGAGCAGTAATATTTAAATTTTCACTAAAGATTTTTCCCCCTTTTATTGCAGTAAGCCACATTTTTGTATTATCTGTTGTATCGCCATGCAATTCAATTATGCTGTCGGGTTCAGCAGCACTGATCATAATTTCGTTAGTGTTGTTTTTGAAATCAACATTTGTTAGGTTAATATGCCCACCTTTTATTGTAGTTAATGCTGCTGTTCCAGTTATAGATCCACCTGTCATGGTAATTGTGGATTGTGCACCATTTGCCAAGAGTCCATAGTTCATAGGATGAAGTTTATCATTATAAGATGATGTAATTTGAACATTGTTAGTTAAAGTAATAGTGCTGCCATTTGATGCATATATTGTTTTTTCTTCTGAATCAAATGATCCTCCTGAGATTGTTATTTGAGATTGATTATCTGCAAATATGCCTTTTTGAGCGTGTATCACTTTTACATTTTCTAAAGTGACTTGACTGTTTTTGTCTGCTATTACTCCGAAGAGTATTGGTAGTTGGTTTTCACCGCTTGATATTGTGATGTCTTGCAGTTTGTTTTCTTTACTATTACTGTTCAAGAAGTTCGCACCAGTTTCGAAAGCAGTAATAGTTCCTCCAATCATTTTCAGTGTAGCGCTATCTTTTGCTTCTAGACCGAGGAGGATGTCAGAATTCGTTTTCTTAATAGTTGTATTATTTTTCAATTCAATTACACTGTTATTACCTTCAGCCGTTACAACATAACTCCCTCGGTGTGCTTCATTTCCGGTGATTGTTAAATGGTTGCCGATGATTTGACCGCCTTTTAAGGTGTGAAGAGCTTCATAAGTGGCGTTTTTTACTTCTTTTTTCTCTCCAGAAACTTCAAGAAATTCAGCGTGCACGTTGATTTGAACATTAAATAGTATCATTGCTGCTGTTGCCATAGATGACAGGAGAGATTTTCTATACATTAGATATTTTCCTTAACTTATAAGCCCCACAGATTCCTCCCCCGCTTACAAGAAGGATATCAAATGAATGTTTTTTTCCATGAGGGCATAGATTATTTTGCTTTTTATGTAAAGTATAATAACAACCTTACATTAAAACACAGAATGTTTTATTATTTGTAATTAATACCAAGTTGTTGTTATTTTTATTTTAAATACAAAATTGAATTATTTATTATAATATTTAAAATACTATAGTTTATTTTTTAAATTTTTTTCTTAAAAGAATATCTTTGTTTTGAGGAATATTTGAGCGCTAAGCTTAGTTTAATTATGATTAAGAGAGAAAAAACAGAGAAAATACTGAAAAATCATAAAAGAGGGAATAATGGCGCTTGTATCGCTACACACAAACAGAAAAAACCATTGATCTTGGCACTTTTGACCTTGTTGACTGTTCTGATTTGCAAATACGCGCAGCCATTGAATTGCCTTCAAGCGATTGTTCTGTCATATTTGAAATTGAAAGAAACAATGGAATGGCACGGTTTATCAACTGCTTCCCTTTCAATTGCTCAGTCTTACTGAATATATCAGTGAAAAGGTAAAGCTTCGCGCTGTTCTCAAAGGCACCGAAAAGCTCTCACCTGTCTTGTTTGCTCCTGTTCAATTGATTGCGGGGAAGATCCATAAAGAAGCCATTTATGTCACCTGTGCTTTTGCTTTTGGCGAAAAGGCAAGGCTGACCAGTTATATCAAAATCTTTTTACTAGGCGGTGCAACCTTCACTCAGTGCAGCAACCATGTTTAAGCTCACCGCGCGGGAAACAGCAGCATTTGATACAGCGATGATTTCTGCTGGTATTGTTCCTGAGAGTGCTGCGCGTGGTTTTAATGCCATGAGTGCGCGCATTCAGGCAGGGGGCAAACATATTGAAGATGCTTTTGCCAATATTGGGCTTTCTCGCGAAAAATTCATGCAAGATCTGGAGAAAGATGCCACCGGCACCTTGGTACGCTTTTTTGATGTTTTAGCCAAATCTGAATAGGGCATGCGTTCGCTGATTGCCATTGCTGGGCGCGATTTTACCGGTGATTTTTCCAAATTGGTGGGCAATCCAGAATTGTTAGGGCAAGCTTTAGATTATGTGAAAGATCCACAAGTCTTTAAAGGTTTGGTAGAACAAGAAGCAGACAAACAAGCAACCGCGGTGCCATGCGGCAATTTGAACTCTTACAAAACCGTATTGTGGCTCTGGGCATCACCATTGGTGAAGTGCTTCTGCGCCCCCCCTCAACAGTTTGATGGAAAGTGTTGGCAATTTTACCAATGGGCTTATGGCGTGGGCGAATGCCCATCTAACTTTAACAAGCGCCATCATCAAAACCATTGCTGCCCTTATGGCTTTTAATATTGCTCTTTGATCACAAAACTGTTGGTGAGATTGTTGAGACACTTGCCAAACGCCATGGCTATCAAGCAAAGGTCAGTCCCCAATTTAC
>NZ_JBHILR010000040.1:0-1218 GCF_042193415.1 Bartonella sp. TT121SHDZB
AATAAAAAATTGAAGATTCGTTAACGAGGAATGCCATGAACTTCACTATCTTCACGCAACTTTTCACTGAAATTGACAAGATAACAAAAATCTATGTCACAGATATTTCCTCAAAAGCAATAGCTACAATTACACCCTTCGTCTCAATCGGGATCACCATCGCTTTTATCATCTATGGATGGCTCATCATTCGCGGGGCTATAGATATGCCTCTCTCCGGATTTGTAAACCGTTTCCTACGGATAAGCATTATTACTTCAATAGCTCTTACCGCAGGACTTTATCAACCAGAAATCACAAATTTGATAACTCAAATGCCTCATGATTTATCAAAAGCACTCATAAAAAATCCACTCACTGATCAACAATTAATGAACTTGCTTGACAAAGCAGCAGACAGAGGATTTCAATATGCAAGTCGTCTGTTCGGAGAAACTGTTTTCTTCGATGCCAATGGGCTACTTTACGGTCTCTTAGGCATCGTCATCTTGTTGGCAACAAGCCTCGTAGTTGCAATCGGTGGTGGTCTCGTCCTCCTGACAAAAATCGCTATTGCTCTTCTCGTAGGATGGGGACCAATCTTCATTATTGCTCTACTCTGGCAACCAACCTATCGCTTTTTTGAACAATGGATAGCACAAGTCTTAAGCTATACAATCCTCTTTGTACTCTTAGCTACCGTATTTAATCTAATGATGAATATCTTTGCAAACTATATGCAAGATATGGACATCGATTACAAACAAAATATGGGATACATGTTTGGAGGAGCTCTCATCCTATCCATTATATCCATTATGCTGTTACTCAAACTGTCAAACATTGCCAATGCTCTCGCAAAAGGCGTTACATTTGGACATCTATGGAGACTAGATGGCATAGGAAAAAATAATTCCCGTTAATGTCCACCTTGAGCATTCATATGATAAAATAACCCGAATATTCAAATCCTACAGTGAAAAATATTTACACCGCAGCTGGATCTTTTCACGAATAAAATAGGATCATGAAATCAAAAAATAAAATAATCACAAACTATGCACTTTACTTTATATTCAAAATTGTAATAATGATAAAAATTGTTATATTATAAATAACAGTAAAAAAGAGTAGCATTAAAATGAAATATATCATTCCTATAATTTTAATTATGAATCTTTTGTCTGCTTGTGCGTTAGCACCAAAACTAAAGCAACCAAGTGATAGGAACCGCATACC
>NZ_JBHILR010000009.1:0-58614 GCF_042193415.1 Bartonella sp. TT121SHDZB
GGGGGGGATAAGGCAATGGAGGGGCAGCGGGTTATCCAGTGGAATGATACGAAAGCATGTTGGAGAACAAAAATGAGGCTTTTAGGGAAGAGAAGCAGCAGTGCAGCGTGGAGGAAAGGCAAGCTGGCACGTGCTAGAGGAAAAGAGCAGAGGAGGAAGAAAAGCAGAGCGTGTGATGGAGGGGGCGGGGTGTAGGGAAGCTGGGGGTGTAGGGAAGCAGCACATGAATATGCAAACTTGTTGGGAAATGGGAGGGAGCTTAGAGCGCATGCAAGGTGTGTATGCTGGAGAGGAGAGCGAGAATGTGGGAGTGAGAGCAAGGTGTTTAGAGATATGGGGCGTGATTTGGGGCGCTTTTGTGGTGCGTGCTGGGGGAGTGCTGCAATGAAATGGCCCAAGAGGTTTTTCATTGTGGTGACAATGGTGCACCTTATGCTTTCATTCTTGGGAGGGAAGCTTAGGGGAGCCGCTTTGGGGGGTGACTTTGGGGGGGGTGACTTGGGGGGAGGAGCTTTGCGGGGGCGTTTGTGCGGCTTTGGGAGGGAAATGTTGGTTACGTGGGAGGAAAAGGAGGGATGAAGAGCCCCATGTATGGGCAATTACGGGCTCTTGTGGGGGGCGTTGCCGGCTGGTTCATTGGGGGGGATAAGGCAATGGAGGGGCAGCGGGTTATCCAGTGGAATGATACGAAAGCATGTTGGAGAACAAAAATGAGGCTTTTAGGGAAGAGAAGCAGCAGTGCAGCGTGGAGGAAAGGCAAGCTGGCACGTGCTAGAGGAAAAGAGCTGGTTTAGACGTATTGGGACACGGGGGGAGATGTAAGGAGGACAGATTTTTGTGGTTTCAGCGGCACAATATTGAAGGATGCAGGATTGAAGGATGCAGGATGTTGTCGTTTTGAGTCCGTGTGAAGGATACAGCTTAAAAAAGGTGAATGCTTTAAAGAGGATATATTGCAAAACACTTTAAAAATGAAGGGGAGAAATACTATGCCAATCATTATCGATTGTATTCAAGGAACAGAAGAATGGCAGAAGGTGCGTAGTGGTTTGATTACGGCTTCTTTGTTTGAGATGGTTATGGCACGAACAAAACAAGGGCAAAAAACGTCACGCTATCAGAGTGTGATGATGAAATTGGCGGGAGAAAGAATTACAGGAAAAACCGTTGATGAAGGAACAACGCTTGCTCAGCGACGCGGGACTGAATTAGAACCAATCGCGCGACAGCTTTATGGAAAACTGACACATACAGAACCTGAATGTATTGGCTTTGTTTTGGCTGATGATCGCGGACAAGGATTTTCTCCCGATGCTTTTGTGGGAAAAAATGGCTTATTAGAAATTAAAACAAAAAAACCTGAAATTTTGATCCCTCATTTTACTCAAAAGAGCTTTCCAGCAGAACATAAAGCACAATGTCAAGGAGGGTTGTGGATTTCTCAACGCGAATGGGTGGATTTAATGCTCTATTGGCCGGATATGCCCCCTTTGATTAAACGGGCTTATCGTGATGAAGCGTATATTTGCAAGCTTGAAAATGAAATTAGCCGTTTTAATGAGGCTTTGGAGAAGATGGTACAGCAAATTAAATCTATTGGGACAGGTTTTCATATAAGAACAGAAATTGCTTTGAAGGAGGGGGAAGAAAGGGTGCTTGGAATGAAGACAAGGCGTATGCTGGAGGGCAAAACAAGAATGAGACGGGGTGGGAAGGGATCTTGTGTAGCGTTGAGGAGAGGCAAAGTTCTATAAAAAGCAAGTTCAGGGGGAAAAGAGCTGTTTTTTGTATTGGAGGAGGGGGCCAAACAAGGGAGGGCGCAGGGAAGTAGGGGAGCGTAGCGACTTGGGGGAGGAGCTTTGCGGGGGCGTTTGTGCGGCTTTGGGAGGGAAATGTTGGTAGCCCCATGTATGGGCAATTACGGGCTCTTGTGGGGGGCGTTGCCGGCTGGTTCATTGGGGGGGGGGATAAGGCAATGGAGGGGCAGCGGGTTATCCAGTGGAATGATACGAAAGCATGTTGGAGAACAAAAATGAGGCTTTTAGGGAAGAGAAGCAGCAGTGCAGCGTGGAGGAAAGGCAAGCTGGCACGTGCTAGAGGAAAAGAGCAGAGGAGGAAGAAAAGCAGAGCGTGTGATGGAGGGGGCGGGGTGTAGGGAAGCTGGGGGTGTAGGGAAGCAGCACATGAATATGCAAACTTGTTGGGAAATGGGAGGGAGCTTAGAGCGCATGCAAGGTGTGTATGCTGGAGAGGAGAGCGAGAATGTGGGAGTGAGAGCAAGGTGTTTAGAGATATGGGGCGTGATTTGGGGCGCTTTTGTGGTGCGTGCTGGGGAAGAGGAATGCCGCGCGTTCTGCTTTTGTCTAGGGGGAAGTTTGGGGGGGGAAGTTTGGGGGGGGGAAGTTTGGGGGAAAAGTTTGGGGTCATGAATGTGAAAGCATGGTGGGAAAATGGGGAGGGTAAAACAAGAATGAGGCGCGGTGGGAAGGGATCTTGTGTAGCGTTGAGGAGAGGCAAGCTTTAGTCATAAGGCAAGAAGTAGGCGGAAAAGCAGGTGGGTGTTGAAGGGAGAGAGACTTCGCGTGACAGCTATTGCTTGGGAAAATGGAAGAAGGTGTTTCAGAGGGGAAGTCAAGTGAAAAATAAGAGAGATAAGGAAAAACTTTGGGGGAAGATGTTAGGGAAGTGAGATAGGAGATGGGCGCGCGGTTCTGGCCGCTTTTGTGTTGTGCTGTGTTTGGGGGCGCGATGAAAGACCCCCATGATGGCTAAGTTGCCGGACAAGTGCTTTTTCATTGGAGAGGAAATGCTCCTTGTGGTGCTTTTGTTCATTGAGAAAGTGTCGTTTGAGGGGCGTTTTTTAGCCGATATGGGAAAAAGATGTAGCGGCATGAGAAAAAGACTGTGTGGAGTCAAGTGAGCTTGGTGGGGGAAAGGTTGGGGGGCAGGTTGTGGAAGAAAATAGAGGGGTGGAGGAAACGGGAGAATAAAAAAAGAACGGATAAAGACGCGACAACCTTTATGGTTTCGACAATCCCTGGTTATAGAAAATCAAAAATGACCACATCTTGTAAATTCACTGTGGGTCGTTCTTAAAGCTCTTCAAAAGCACTGATCAATAAATATTTCTCCATATAACTTTGATAAATGATATTAGTATGATCCCGAAGATAAATGCTCCAATATTTACCAAATATCCTTTTATGCTGATGAAAATTAATAACCCTATACTTATTATTCCTAGTGGTATATTCCACGTAAAAAACGAAATTATATAACACATTATAGGTATTATTCCACAAATAATGAAAATTACATTCATGATACTACCAATTACATGTTCGGTATTATTTTGTCGTCTGTTCTCTTGGTTTCTACTAATTTCAGAAGCCTTATGATTATCTTTAAAAGCTTTATGATAGAACGGATTGTAAGCAGCTCTCTTTTGAGGATCTTTAAGAACTTCATAGGCTTCACAAATTTTTCTGAATTTTTGTTCTGCTTCGGTACTAGAATTATAATCAGGAGGGTATTGCAGAGCTAATTTACGAAAAGCAGATTTTATCTGTTTATCATTGCATGCGGAGCTTACACCAAGAATTCCATAATAATCGTCTTCATTTACTATCATTAATACAGCCACTTGTATATTGCTCTTATTTTATAAGATCGTTTAATTGATCTCTTTTGAATGTATCGAAATGTGTTATTTTTATGTTATAAATATGGTGAAAATTGTATTGAGTGGCATGGCTGTACTTGGGGCTATTGTCTCTAAATGAGAGGAGATACAGTTCAAAACGCTTAAAAATGCAGGGTGTTTTTAATATTTTAGGAATATTTTTTACAAAAATAGATTAAAAGAGAGACGATAAATCAAATGTAAAAGGGACAGCAATAATAGCCAAGGTTGTCATTATTATAAATAAACAGGCAGGAACCTAAATCTAAAACGCCAAAGTAAACTTATGGGAACAGACATTATCGTTGTTATTACGAATGCTACGATAAACCATTGCAGGAATAAGTTCATTATATTGATTTCATGATTAAAACGATTTTGATTAAGACGATTTTGTTTTAGTTCTTCCTCTGAAACACAATCGATAATAGAAACACCATAATAAACAGGAAATTTTCTACTTGGACAAGCACTAACAGAAAATTGTTCAAGCTCTAACCATTCTCTTTCGCGTTCTTTTTCTAATAGCTTCTTTTTTATTTTCTGTCTTATATATTCTTTTGAAATACAATTGATCGGAGAAGTACTTTCAACAAAAAGACCATCTATTGTACATCCACTCGTTGTATGATGCGTAAATAAAACAGCGCTTATTACGATAGCGAGGAAACTAAAGTGTTTAAACATAGGGTATTTATTGTCGTTTGTTTCTGATAAGCTTTTATAATTTATTTCTGTTGAATAAATCAATATGTGTTATTTTTATGTTGAAAATATGTGCAAAACATGTTTAATGAAAACGACAATGATGGTCATACTGTACTAAATAAGGGTGTGGTACAGGCTAAAACCCCGCACATGCGGGGTTTTAGTTCGCTGGAAGAGATATCACAGCAGAAAATATGCAGAATATGTAAGGGGACTCTGTAACCAAAATGGTTATTCTAGAGATGGGGATAGGAGGGAATATCCAAAATACTTCAAATGAAATATACTTGTTGTTGTACATTCACGCGCTTGCTTTAATAGAGATATCTCGCTCTAAGCTCATTTCACACCTATTTCTGCTGGCGTTCGTAAATCTTATACTGGCGCCTGTGAATAATATCGTGAGGGGTATAACGATAAAGCCCTTTAGATTATAAAGTCCGTAGATTATAAACATTGCGCATCTTATCTTTACTTTATGAAAAAGTAAGTTGGTACCATCTTTGGCTCGGTGCCAAGATTGTGACATGGGCTGTAGTTTTTGAGACGATTCATAATTTCATTCACTGTGGAGGGATTTTTTATAAAAGGCATGCTTTTCTTGGAAAGTTTCACGCCATACGGATCTTTCTGCTTGTGAACTGTAAGCGAAGAGGGGTGCTTGATTTCAATAGAACAGAGGGAAAGAACTTTTTACCCTTCGGATTCTTATGCAAGAGGAATAACGCTATCTGTATCAATTAAAGTATTCGTGTAAAAAAGATGCATGTTGAAAGAGGGGGGCTTAGAGCACGTGGAAAATCATAGTGTATAAAGTTGGCAATGAGGGATCTTCTTTGAAACGGCGGGCTATCAATTTTCTGGCATATGGGATGTCTGTTATATAGCTGGTATATAGGATGCCTGGTATATGGGGATGTCTGGTATATAGGATGCCTGGTATATGGGATTTTTGCCATATGGGAGCGTGGGGTGGCTTCTTGAAAGCTTTATTGAGGGGGGGCTGTTTGGTTTTTGCTTTTGGTAAGGGGCGGGGAGAATGGGAAAGGCGTTGTGAGGAGGGGCTGGAAATGGCTTTGTTAGATCTGTTGTAAATGACGAATAGGATCGATGAAGCTTATTCTAATTTTTAGAGGGAATGCTTGTGCTGCTTGAGGTGGACAGAGGAGCTGGAAAGATAAGATTATGGGGTTGGAGGCGGCTAAAGGTATCAACGGGATGTATTCAAACAATGAGTTTATAATAATTCATTATTGAGATTCAATTTGAATTGTAATGAGAGCCCAGAATGGTGTGAGATGGTCTTAGTCCTCTTATTCAAACGTTCTTATATTGAATCAAGTAAAATCGTTTGCTTGCATATTACAAGCGGGATGAGCTTGTGGGGGAAAAATATTCAAGAAATAAAATATTGAAAAAATAAAAATGCCTATATCGTCTCAAGTGACAAGAGCTGTTGCAACAGTGAGGCTTGGTAAAGAGAAGGATAGGGAAAATCTTACAGAAAGGAAAGAGAGGGAGAAGCAAGGAGAGAGAGGGAGAAGCAAGGGGTGGGGGATATTCTTTGGGGTGTGTCAATTTCAAAAGCCGTTCGCAAAGCATTTTGGAAATTAAGCGTGTCATTGAGGCTCTTGATTTTGAAAGCCATTGATTTTGAAAGCCATTGAAACCCATGGTTTAAAGAATGGAGGATTTGATAAAGCTGATGGAGGATGGTGGAAAAGAGAAGAGGAAAGAAGAAAAATAAAGAAAAATAAAATGGTGCTGCGAGAGAGGATTGAACTCTCGACCTCTCCCTTACCAAGGGAGTGCTCTACCACTGAGCTACCGCAGCCCTTTTCAATCTTTGCGCTGTCTTGTGCCATATTGTCAGAAAATAGGCAAGAGAACATTTGTATATTCTTGCAAGAAAACGTATCTTATGTCATGACATATGTTTCTTATATGCTTAAATATTTAAGGTTATGAGTTGCTTGATAGAAGCTCAACACTGTTTAAAAGGTTGCGCAATGACACAAATGTATCAAAAACAAAAACAAAATGAAATTAATCATCAAGATGAAAAAGCAAAACGACGTCAAGAAAGATTGGCACAACAATTGCGTCAAAACCTGAAACGTCGAAAAGAGCAAAGTCGTAAAAGAGCACAAACAGAACTCTAAAATGCAAAAAAATGTTTTTTAGTAAATTTTTGCAACCAAACTTCTCAATAATTTGTTCTCATAGTTAGAATGCGTTCTAAAACAATTAATAAAGCATAACTTCCCGAAGGGGGATAATCCTTTGGAAGGGCAGGCACAAAGGAAAAGAGGGAAAACACAATGGATTCTATTCAAATTGTTGGGGGAAAAAAACTTCAAGGAACAATTCCTATTTCTGGGGCAAAAAATGCTGCATTGCCTCTTATGATTGCAGCGCTGCTTACTGAAGAAACACTCACTTTAGAAAATATTCCGCATCTGGCCGATGTCGAATTGCTTATTCGTATTCTCAATAATCATGGGGTTGGATATGCCGTTGATGGACAAGAGTTTAACGATGAATGTGTGAATTCAAGAACAATTCATTTTACAGCGCAAAAAATAGCCACAACACGGGCGCCATACGAACTGGTGAAAAAAATGCGCGCAAGCTTTTGGGTTATCGGACCTCTGCTTGCACGATGCGCAGAAGCTTATGTTTCGCTTCCTGGAGGATGTGCTATCGGAACACGACCTGTCGATTTTATCCTTGAAGGACTGAAAACTTTAAGCGCACAGATTACTATCGAAAATGGATATGTTCATGCAAAAGCGCTAAAGGGGTTAAAAGGTGCTCACTATCGCTTTCCTAAAGTTACTGTTGGTGGAACCCATGTGATGCTGATGGCGGCGACAATGGCAAAGGGGACAACCGTTCTTGAAAATGCGGCTTGTGAGCCAGAAGTGACAAACCTTATTCGAACCCTGAATGCTATGGGGGCTCAAATAACCGGTGAAGGAACAACAACACTTACAATTGAAGGGGTGAAAAAACTCAGCGGTGCTAGAGTACGCGTTATTGCTGATCGAATCGAAGCGGGAACATATGCAATGGCTGTTGCTATGACGGGAGGAGATGTCTTTCTTAAAAATGCAAATCCTAATCATCTCACAAAAGTGCTTAAAGTTCTCCAAAAAACAGGACTCGAGATTCAAATAGAACCTCATGGAATTCATGTTAAGAGAAATCCAAAGAACACCAAAATTATGCCCGTTGATATTAAAACAGGACCTTATCCTGCTTTTCCAACGGATCTCCAAGCACAATTCATGGCGCTCATGACACGGGCTGAAGGAAGCGCGCATATTACAGAGACGGTTTTCGAAAATCGTTTTATGCATGTTCAAGAACTCAATCGCTTAGGAGCACAGATAAAGCTTGATGGGCAGACGGCAACCGTTTATGGAACAGAGAATTTGCAAGGGGCTCCCGTTATGGCGACGGATTTGCGCGCTTCTGTTTCTCTTGTAATTGCGGCATTGGCGGCAAAGGGAGAAACAATCGTTAATCGTGTTTATCACCTTGATCGTGGATTTGAGAGATTAGAAGAAAAATTGGCTCGTTGTGGCGCAAAAATCCAACGTATCACAGTGTAAAGCTTTCAAAGATATGCTCCAAAGAATGGCTTTGAGAGGTTGCTTGGGGGTTGGCTGTTGTGTGGGCGGCATGCTTTCATGACGCGGGCTGAAGGAATCGCGCATATTACAGAGACGGTTTTCGAAAATCGTTTTATGCATGTTCAAGAACTCAATCGCTTGAGGGTGCCGATAAAGCTTGATGGGCGAGAGGGCAACCGTCTCATGGAACAGAGAATTTGCAAGGGGCTCCCGTTATGGCGACGGATTTGCGCGCTTGTTGTTTTTCTTGTAATTGCGGCCCTCTTATCTTGTTCCATTGGCGGCAAAGGGAGAAACAATCGTTAATCGTGTTTATCACCTTGATCGTGGATTTGAGAGATTAGAAGAAAAATTGGCTCGTTGTGGCGCAAAAATCCAACGTATCACAGTGTAAAGCTGTAAGATGTCTCTCAAAAATGGCTTTGGGAGGGGGTGATATGTTGTTAGGTGTGCTTTTGGGAGGTGTGATCTCAAAAATAAAGGGTTATTAGTCCTCTCAATAAACGTGGGTTTTATTTCATGGTTTTGGAGTTTTTACGAGCGGGCATAAAAGTTTGAGAGGCGGGGGTGGAGCTCATAAAATAAAGACTGTTTTTAAATTTTATTGCTAATTTCCTGAAATTGCTTTATACCTTAAAGGGTAACTTTGGTCGTCTACGCAGCGATCAGTAGGGTCTGAAAGCCCTAAAGTTCAGTACATAAGATTAGCCTACTTTTGTAGGTATCCCGGGATTCCGGGAGTTTTTGCCATGTCCAGGTGCGATGAGCACTAAAAGCAAAAAAAGCTGACTGAACTCAGTACTTTCAGACTCCCGGAATACCAATGCGAGGGCGCTCGCAACCGGCAGGGGAGCTTGAAGTGAAAGCTAAAAATCCACACTTTAACGATATTTCGATAGGCAGAAAAATTCGCTTTAAAAGAACAATGATCGGGATGTCGCAAAAGAAATTAGGTAGCCAGTTAGGTGTGACTTTTCAACAAATCCAAAAATATGAAAAAGGCTCTAATCGTATAGGAGCTGGGCGTTTACAAGAAATTGCCGATATTCTTAATGTTCCCATTTCTTTTTTCTATACGGATCTCTCGACAAAAGAAAATGCCTTGTATTGCTGTGATGAAGGGATCGCAAGTAAAGAAGAGCACATCCTTTTGAAAAGTTTTAGAGAGCTCAAACCTAAAAAACAGAAAGCAATTTTGTGTTTGATTGTCTCATGAGATAAAAACACTGTTTTAAATTTATTGCTGGTCTCCAGAAATTATTTTATGAACAAGCACCAAGGTTCTCGTCGTACAGTGTGGTTGAATGGTGGAACCCAAAGCCTGAAAATCCAAGATGAAACATTAGCCTGCTTTATAAGTATCGCGAGATTCCGGGAGTTTTTGCCATGTCCAGGTGCGATGAGCACTAAAAGCAAAAAAGCTGACTGAACTCAGTGTTTTTGACTCCCGGAATACCAATGCGAGGGCGCTCGCAACCGGCAGGGGAGCTTGACGTGCAAACTAAAAATCCACACTTTAACGATATTTCGATAGGCAGAAAAATTCGCTTTAAAAGAACAATGCTGGGAATGTCGCAAAAGAAATTAGGTAGCCAGTTAGGGATGACTTTTCAACAAATCCAAAAATATGAAAAAGGCTCTAATCGTATAGGGGCGGGGCGTTTACAGGAAATTGCCGATATTCTCAATGTTCCCATTTCCTTTTTTTATTCCGATCTCTCAACAAAAGACAATGTCTTGTTTCCTTGTGATGAAGGGATCGCAAGTAAAGAAGAGCACATTCTTTTGAAAAGTTTTAGAGAGCTCAAACCTCAAAAACAGAAAGCAATTTTATGCCTGATTTCTCATTTGAAGTAAAAAGTTTAAAAAATCTCTTGCTAAATAAAATTATTATATACGCTCTTTTTTTAGAGAAGGGGTGTTAACATTTCCTCCGCAGAAATGTCCCAGTGTAGGCTTCTTCTCTTCATTCTAAAAAATCATAAAAAATTTATCCTTTATCTAAAGAATGACTTATGTCTGTTAGGAAGGTTGGGGAGCAAATTAAGGTGACAGCGTTTTAGGAAGAAAAAATTTTGCGAGGGGCTGGAAAAATCATCTTGCCAAAAAGAATAAGGGAATATTGGAGAGAAACCATCAAAGAGGCGGCTTAAAAGAGCAATCATTAAAAGAAGGGCAATAAAGAAGGATACCCAAAAAAGGCTACCAGAAATCTGGAACCTCAGGCTTTAAATGAGGACCAATCCGTACCGCCGAGACCTTGTTTGCTAAACCTGTGCGATCTGAAATCTCAACCGCTAAACCACAAAGGGTGGCTTCTCCACACGCCGGTTCAAAACGATCTCGCTTCTTTTTGTAAAGAAAACGGTGTAAGGGTTCTTCTTTATTCATTCCAAGTGATGAGTTGTAATCTCCACACATGCCAGCATCCGATAAATAGGCGCTCCCGTCTTCTAAAATCTGCGCGTCAGCCGTGGGAATATGCGTATGAGTGCCAACGATAACACTCACCCGACCATCAAGAAAATGTCCAAAACATTGCTTCTCACTCGTCGTTTCTGCGTGAAAGTCAAAAATAATCGCATCGGCTTGTTCCATCAAGGAACAGGCAGAGAGAATATTTTCTGCTGTTTCAAATGGATCTGATACTTTGCACGGCATAAAAACACTGCCTAAAAGATTTGCAACAAGAACACGGGCACCATTTCTTGCCGTAAAAACACCAACTCCTCTTCCTGGAGTCCCTTTCAAAAAATTGGCTGGACGTAAAAAACGATCACTCTCATGCGCATACTGCAATGCTTCTTTGTGAGAAAAAGCATGATTGCCTGTGGTGACAACATCAACACCGGTCATCAAAAGATCTTGATACGTCTCTTGCTTAAGACCAAAACCACCAGAGGCATTTTCACCATTTACCACAACAAAATCAAGCTGCCATTTCTCAATCAGTTGAGGAAGGTGTTCAAAAACAGCTTTACAGCCCGTGTTACCAACAATGTCACCTAAAAATAAAAAACGCATAGGCGCTTTAATCACATTTTAACATTTTAAGAAACCTTTTTCTGTAAAAATGCCCTGTAACTGTAAATCATATTCTGTCGGAGGAATAGAGGAAACTTCCTGACACGAGAAACCTATGCCCCATAATGTCATTGAATGTCCTTGCTTTTTGAGAGATTCAACCGCACGGTCATAATATCCTCCTCCATAGCCAAGACGGTGACAGTGACGATCAAACGCAGAAAGCGGAACAATAATATTATTGGGGACAACAACGCCATTGTCTGCACCCGGACCAAAGGTGCCAAAACGCATGGGCTCTAAAATCGTGCTGGGCGAAAAGGCACGGAAAATCATGGTGGTGGAATCAAGAACTGCCGGTAAGGCTAAATGTCCACCGCGTAACGCTATAGCATCAAGTAAAGGACGCGGGTCAATTTCCGATTTGATGGGCCAGTAGCCTGCCAAAATGAGGCGTGAAAAATCGGTTCCTTTTTGTTCAAGATACTCAATAACATGACAACAGGCACGCTGTGAAAAGAGGGCGCGCTCTTGTGTCGAAAGAGCATCACGCCGCGATAAACCACTTTGGCGGTGCTGTATGCGAACAGATGTAGCTGTCTTAGCAGAAGTATTCTGAGTCATTTTCTTAGCAATTCTTTTTATAAGCTGCTGGTATTTTATCCATTGTTGGCATTTTGTAAATCTCTGTATGCACAAAAGCTGGGCTGTGAAAAGAATGGGCGCGCTCTTGTGTCAGAAAGAGCATCATGCCACGATAAACCACTTTGGCGGTGTGGAAAGCGCCATAAAATAAAGCTCAGCGTAATTCTTATCTCTTGAAAAAGAAGTATCCTTATTGGGTCTATGAAAAAAGACGATCTTAATTTTTTAGCGGGAAAAATTTTTATGCAAAAAAGTTATACAAATAAAGGGTGATCCACAACAGCCGATGGAAAAAGTTGATCCCGGGAACCTATACAAATAGGTGGGCGCCATATGAAAAAACCCACGGGCTTCATCAGGGACAGCTCCCTTGGAGATCACTAAGGTCTCAGGAATATGTTATTTCCTGTCGAGAAGCGCAGAACACCCCCCTTAATATAAAACAATTTCAGAGTTTCTGCTAGTGATAAAATAACCTCGATCTCTTCTTTTTTATAAGGTTTCTTCAAAAGAGTGATGTTGCTGGTGACGGCTGGAAATAGCTGTATGATATATAGAATGCTTTATTCAAAGTAGAAAACATGAACGAGGGCGTAATGTGAAGCAGAATTTTTATTGAAAATGCTTGATTTGCTCTTTCAGGACAATGCTTGATTTTTATGTTTTGGAGGAGCTTTGAAGCGGGAGGGTTAACGGTGCACCTTTGAAGCTTTTGCTTTGTGGGCTTATAAGTTCAGGGCTGTTTTATCAATTTTGAGGAGTGGAGGAGAGCCGATATGGTATGGGCTGCTATGGTTGAGGCTCATAAAAATAAAAAAACAGACGATGACAGTTTATCAGAGGCGCTAATTATCAGAGGCGCTAAGCGATGTTTTAAGCTTTTTTCAAAAAGTATTTTTTGAGGATCGTGTTTACAAATTTTTTTTATCCATGATGGAAGGTGTGAAAAGAAAAAACGGTGTGAAAAGGACTGAAGCGTGAAGCGTATGTTTGCTATGAAAAGAAACTCTGTAAAGAGTAGAAATGTTTGGAAGATGCCTTCAATACAAAAAAGGTCCAAATTCAAAAACACTATCATTGTGCGGCTCAAGTGCAAGAGCATTAGTCAATATAATCAAGCACAAGTCCATCGTCTCACACCCCGATTGGGACCATCAATGTTGAATGATGGTGTTCAAAGAGCTTGTGGTGATTGTTCGTCTAACAGAGCTTGCACGCGCTTTTGAACCCTTTGCATTTGTGGGTAGTAATCTAATGCCGCTTCATAAGCTTTGAGAGCAAGGTATGGACGCTCTGTCGCTTCCATGGCAACGCCAAGTTCAAAAAAAGCACTATAATTACGTGGCTCAAGTTCAAGAGCATGGTTGAGATCAAGCAGGGCAAGTTTGAAATCGTTCAGTTGAATGTGAATCCAAGCACGTCTTATCCAAGCTTCAACGTGAGTAGGTAAAAGTGCAAGAGCATTGTCAATATAATCAAGCGCAAGCCCATAATCGTCGCTGTTGAGTGCATTTTCAGCCCATGACATCAAAAGATCTATCGTCTCACTCCCAGATTGAGACCATAAATGTTGAAGTTGTTGATTGATCTTTTTCGCTTTAGCAACATCAGCACAATATTTCAATTCTTTAAGTAAACGTGAAATTTCTGCTTCTTTGCGTTGCTTCATTCTCTCAACATGGGAAAGCTGTTCTGAGTCAAAATCTTCAAGAATAATCGCCGATGAATCAGAAGCAGTGAACGTTGAGGAAGCGGCTGGAGAATTGGGGATGAGATCTTCTAACGGTAAAAGAGATTGTGGAGAAGGACGATCTTCAGGAAGAGAAGGAGGATTTTGCCCATAGCTCGAGGGAACAAAACAAAAAATACCAACAAAAAAAAGAAAAAACGCGCGCTGAAAAATACAGAAAAAACGCAGCTGAAAAAATCGAAAGGCTTTTAAAAAAATAGAAGAATCCATAAAAACAAGCCCTCAAAAGATAAATCACCAAACATTATCAAATACTAGACTTGTAATCAAACAATAAACTCGTAACTCAAAAAAATCTCAGACAAAAATTTCTGCCTACAATTAAAGTAGGCATAAAAATATTAACTCTGAAAAAATTAACCTTGACGTGCTCTAAAACGAGGGTTCGTTTTATTGAGGATATAAATACGACCCTTACGACGCACCAAACGATTGTTACGGTGGCGCTCCTTTAGTGCTTTAAGCGAATTTTTAATTTTCATCATATTCACCGTTGAAACAGTTTACTTAACTCAATATCATAACCCCAATACGATAACACACTGCCTATCCTACGAAAATTGCATTATGATATCATCATTGCAGTATAACATTAAACGATACACTTTTTCATTGTGATCACAAAAAGAAAAACGCACCCCTTAAGGTACGCATTAACACACTTCATTAGCACAACGAATAAGTGAAAATTGCAAAAAAAACTGAAAGGAATCTAACAAGAAGTCTTATTCTTGTCAAGGGTGTATTCCTTACAAATTCCTTAGGCAGTGTTAATGGTTGCCTTGAAGGTAAAAAAATATTCTCGCAAAAGAAGGACAAAAAGATAAAGAGTGTAAACAAACTAAAAACTTTTCGACTTTGAATCAATAAATCCTGTCAGAGATGGGGTGCTTTGTCTTTGAGGAGGGGCGAGGGGGCTTCTTAAAAGGGGGGCTGGTGAAGCCCTGTTAGACGCATGTGCTGGCTGAAATGCTTGAAGTAGAGGAAATCAAGGGAGGGGGACGTTGGAATTGTTTCTTGTATTTGCTATACGCACATAATATCATGCCTATCGTTTCAAACGCTCCCTTACAAAAAGTCTCATATCCTCAATATGGGCTCTCAATAACTGGTAATCACATTAAATACATCGAGAAATATGAAAATAAGGATTATGGTATTTTAAATACCACGTTTTTCACGCTTTTTTATTTATTAATTCCTTTATTACATTTTTGATTTGCTAAGTTTAATCCTGTAAGCGCTTTACGGTACAGTTTTCGATATTTAATGGTAGAATAAACAAGCCAAACGGATAATGTTATTATTGCACAACCGATAATGATCCCTAGAATGCGCCCTAATATTATAGCTTCAATCATTTTTCTCTCCTTATTAATTTTGATTAGCAACCGCTTCGTTTAGTTGTTTCATTACTTTTTTCAGTTTCTTCTTTACTATGATCCGTAGCACCAAAGAGATGGGTATCGAACCGTACAGAATTAATGTGCATATCAGCCCGATTAAAGTTGCAGCATCCATTTGAGGTTCATCCGCATGGCCTAATATTGAGAGAAAAATGTATAAACAGACGCTTATAAAAATTATGAATATAAATTCTCCCAGTGAAACAACACCAGCCTTTATTGTTTCCTTAACTTCTTTTTGGATATCAAGGACTAAATCCCATTGAGGATATGTATCATTTTGATCTTTTGACGATGCATTTAATAAGTTTTTTTCCATGTTGATATTCATTTGTTTCTTAAATTTGTCTTTTGATAACGTAAATAACTCAATCTCTCAAATTATTTTTATGAGATGAAAAGAAGATTTCTGTACTTGTTATAATATAATACGACTGACTATAATACCTCTATAGCATATCTCCCCTTTATTATTATGAAACATGTACAGTTCTTCGTGCCGCTGTATAAACGATTCTTTTTGTGAGTACAATTATGGTTTATGACTAAACTATAGGTGAAGAGGCGTTTAATATGAAGTGTTTATGTCGGCTAGAATTTACTTAAGAGAAGCCTGATTGTTGACAGATTTGAATAACGTAACTTTATAGGGGAAAGAACGAAGGCAATAGACATAACGAAGGTGACAAATATTACAAATGTTAAAGTGAATGATATTTTAAACGGTTGGTGTTTTTGAGCGTAAGATAAATTTACGGTTTTCTTTCAGTGTGTGGTGTATTTACATCTGCTCTTTTAAGCTTTATCGCGAAATGAAACAAGAAAAGACGCTTCAAACTCTAGAAAATACGACATAGGTAATATCCGCCTTGTGAGGGAAAAGAGGAGGTTTCTATGATGGATGAGCTTAGTACTGTAATGATATCTTTGATGTGGAGTTCAGGAGTGGTGCGGGGCACTTGGCACTTTTGTGAAAGAATGAACACAAAAAGGGAGACTAGAGGCAATGAGAACGCATTGTTAGAATGCTCTCTATAGGCGCAAGAGAAAAGTTTATCCCCTAAAGGGTGGAATTAAAAGGGAAGTGAAGAGGACGACCTATAGCCTATAATATGGGGGAAAATGATGCCGTGGAAGGTGGAGGTGAGTGGGCTGGTGAATTGCTTTTAGTCGTGAAGGGATAGCCGCGATGGGATGTTTTTGAAAAGAGCAGGTGAAAGAGCTGGATAGGGGGGTGAAGAGGTGGGAGTGCTTGTTGTGCTGCATGGATATCGGGGTGGGGGGAGGCTTTTTTGAAGGTGGATAGATGTTCATGTAGGTTAAGCGGTTTGGAAAGTGAGAAGTTGTTTTTTCAGTTCATTGGGGAAGTGTGAAAAAGCATTTATATATATGTGTGTTAAAATTTGTTGGCAGTCCCCGTTAATTGGATCACATGACCCATTTTGCGGTGTGGGTGAACAGTGCTTTTGCCATATAAATGGATCGAGGTGTGCTGTTGCTTCAGAAAATATTTTAAAGTGTTGAGATTGTTACCAAGGAGATTTGTCATTTGGCAATCGCTGTGGCGATAGGTGCTGCCTAAGGGAAGTCCGCAAATAGCACGGATATGTTGTTCAAATTGTGAAGTTACGCATGCCTTTTGTGTCCAATGACCCGAATTATGCACACGCGGCGCTAATTCATTCACTAAAATATTACCATTCGTTAAGACAAAAAATTCAATGCAAAGAACACCAACATAATCGAGAGCATCCATAACCGTTAGGCTGATTGCTTGTGCTGCTTTTTGCACCTCAAGTGGAATATGTGATGGAACAAAGGATTTATGAAGAATTCCGTTTTTGTGTTGGTTTTCAGGGCAATCATAAAAAATATGCTCCCCTTGTTTGGTGCGTGCCGAGAGAACCGAAATTTCCGATAAAAAAGGAACTATTTCTTCCAAAATACAAGGCTGTTCCTGAAATGTCTTAAAGGCTCCGTCAAGGGTTTGTTCATCTGGGTGATAAAGCTTGATCTGATTTTTTCCGTCATAACCAAAACGACGCGTCTTTAAAAGACCACGTCCACCTAATGCATCAAGACCAGAAAGAAGAGAAGAAGAATTGTCAACAGCATGCCATGACGCGGTGCTGATCCCTTGATCATGCAAAAATTGCTTCTCAAAAAGCCGATCTTGCGTGATCTCTAAAGCTTTGGAAGAAGGATAAACAGGCTTGCTCTTCTCTACATATTGAACCGTTTGAAGCGAAAGATTTTCAAATTCGTAGCTGACAACATCACACTGAGAAATAAAATGATCTAAAGCCGATATATCATCATAAGAGGAAACCATATGGCTGTTTGCTGTTTGGGCCGCTGGACAATCTTCTTCAGGGCAAAAAATAACAGTTCGAAATCCTAACTCTGCTGCCGCTATGGCTAACATGCGGGCTAATTGTCCTCCACCAATTAAACCAATGACGCTCCCTGGAGGTAGTATGTGAGATGAAGGGATAGTGTTGGAGAACGGTGCCATTTTAAACCTCCGTTACAGGTGTTTGGGCAACATTGGCTGTTTGTTGCTGACGCCAATCTTGTAATCGTTGTGCGAGATCATGATCGTAAACGGCCATAACGGCTGCGGCTAAAAGCGCTGCATTAATTGCGCCTGCTTTGCCAATGGCTAACGTGCCAACGGGTATCCCTGCCGGCATTTGCACGATTGAAAGCAAAGAATCTTGACCCGAAAGAGAGTGTGAGTGCACTGGAACGCCAAAAACAGGAAGAGGCGTGAGGGCGGCTAACATGCCAGGTAGATGGGCTGCACCCCCCGCACCGGCAATTAAAACTTTAAAACCTGCTTCTTTGGCTTCTTTGGCAAATTGGTAAAGGCGTTCAGGAGTACGGTGGGCTGAAACTATATGCGAACTATGTGAAATACCAAGATTCGTCAAAATATCTGCACTATGGCACATCGTTTGCCAATCCGATTGACTTCCCATTAAAATTGCAACATCACATGATTTTTTCGTCATCCACCATCCTTTTCAAATGTTTAAGGCGATTCTTTCTCATCATTTTTTGTAAGAGTTTTATATTCTCTTTGCAAAGCCAATTGATGTCAGAAAAATAGTTTTTTTCAAATAAGATTGAAAGGTAAAAATTTAAGGCGGGATACGAATAGATAAAATACAGAGTCTTGAAGGTCATGAAACACTGTCCTTTGTGGTCTGGTTGAAGTGCTGGACGGTGAGACGGTGAAGCCGTTGGAGTGTCGTTTACCCAAGAAATACTCAGCAAAGAGGAAAAAATAAAAAAATATAGTGTAGAAAAGTCATTGATTGTAAGAGTTTTAGAAAATATCCTCATTTTTTTATTTGCTAAAATAAACTCTGTACCCATATTATGTAAAATATGGAGCAATTGAAAATATTGCTTTTAATAAAAAAGAGATTTTTATGGCAAAAGTGCGTTGCAATCTCGAATATTCTTTCGAGAAAGAGGTATCTCTCTCTCAATTTCAAAGGAGACTTCTTTTGCAGGTTAGGTGATTCTTTACATGGGGGGGAAATATGCTCTTTATATAATTGCTGATATTTTAGAGAAGATAATAATCAACGCTTTTGTACTTTTATGGAAATGTGTTTTTAGGCGATTATCTATTTCAGCATTTCTTCACACAAATATAATGATATATATATAACGTTATAATGACACTATAACGTTATAATAATACGATAACGTGAATGATGAATTGTTAATAATAAGTTCATGGTCTCTTTTTTGCCCAATTTTGTAATATGGTGAAAACTCGATAATTAAGAGTTGAATATTGGATATTAAGAAAGGTTAAAGTAATGTTTTTTCCATTTTTAATCGCTTTAGGCACTGCGATAACCACTGTGTGTGGAAAAAAAAATATGAGTTATGTTTTGTGGGCAATTTTGTTTGTTGTCATCCTTCTCACCTTTAATCATCATGCAACTTCCACTTTAAATCTATCTTTTTGAGAGAATAACCATGGAACATGTTGAACAAAAAAATCCTCATTTCGCTATCTTTATGAATACACTAGGACTCTTCGGATTATCCATCGTTTTGATGGTGGCTTTTTATTATCAATTGGTAAAGTTTGAGTTGCCTTGTCCCCTTTGTTTGCTGCAGCGCGTTGGTTTGATGCTTGCAGGGTGTGGGTTCTTGCTTAATATTCACCATAAAGTGAAAAATACCCATTATGGTATGGTTATTCTCGGTTGTATGGTAACCAGTATTATTGCGGCACGGCAGGTGTTTTTACATATTACACCAGATGATCTGGGATATGGTTCAACGTTCTTTGGATTGCATTTTTATACTTGGGCTTTCATTATTTCTGTCCTTTGTATCTTTGCTGTTTCGTTAGTCATGATTTTAGGCGAATTAGCACATAGGTTTAAAGAATTTTCTCCTTTTCCAGTGTTAAGTAAAACAGCAAGTTTTTTATTTGTGTTTTTAATTGCGGCAAATTTGATTTCTACCATACTGGAATGCGGTGGCGGACAATGTGCCGATGATCCTGTAAGATATGAATTGTTATCAAATTGGTTCTCTTCATAGTCTTGAAATTTTTCAATAAATTCTTATCATAATGTTACTGTTTAAAGAGGCGGAGATGGTAAAAAATCCGCTTCTTTTTTTATTGGGAAGACCTGTTATCGAAATTGTTGATAATCTAAAATGATCTTTTATGAAAATACTGAACTTTATGAGCAACGTGTTGTTTTATATTGATTTATAAAGATAATTTGGCGTTATTCAACTGGAAAGAATGCGTGCTCCGAATATCGTAAGATTCTTTCATTCTAAACCTGTTTATCTTTAATTAAGAAAAAGTATCCCCTTGCACAACGCAAGTGGGATGGACGTGTGGCGTGAAACTATAAAAAAGGAGTAAAAATGCCTCTTATGAATCTGAAGCGTTTCAAGTGCCTAGGGCTATCGCAATATTGAGAACTTGCAATTGATCTTTTTTAGCTAAGATTTTCTAGGTACGGAGGGCGGTGAAAATCGCGTCATTTAAGTTAGGGGTGAGTACGTTAAGAGCTGTTGAATACGTTAAGGGGTGGTGGAGGAAGTGGTTCGGGAGAGCTGTCGGGCAGCCGAATTGTATTAAGGCTCCGGCTAAAAAATTCATTTTTTAAAGGACAAATTAACTATAAAAATTTTTTGTGCTTGATTTTTTTTTATTTTTTATTAAATAAAGTGTTTGTATTCATTTTGGTGCTTCTGAAGTATCTTGTAGTGCTTCGAGAGGTGGAATTTTGAAAATTACTTAAATAATTTTCTACAGAGGTCTGTTTTTAATAAAGCAGACCTTTTTTTATCTACTTTTTAGAGGTTTCCTTTAAATTTCAGTGTGAAATTTCTAAAAATGTGAAACTTTTCTTTTAGAAATAAAGACAAGCATTTTGATGATGAGGCTTCTACCGAAAAAACAGTGGTTTGTAAGGATAATTTTTCGTTGTCTATACTGAATGAGATTATCGAATAAGTTCTCTTATATCAAAATTTAAAATATTTTTGTATGTCATAAAAAAAAGCAGCGATGGGGATAAAATTCTTTTAAAAGGCGTAAAATGCTTCTTATGGACTTTCGCGATAATTAAAATTTGTCGAAAAATTTTATGCTGGTCAATAAAATAAGGAGACGGTTTTTCACACTGTTGTTAATAAAAATGGGGGCGAGATTTTGAAGAGGTGAGGGGTGCGTGGCATGTTGTGCATTTTGTACAGATTTGCTGCTTTCTGTAAATGCGTAAAAGCGTAAAGGTGGAAATACATAAAAAAGAAACCACGGTTTTACATGTTTATGGGGTATTGGGGCACGGAACGTATGAGGATGTGTTTTTAAGGGGGGAAAAATATAAATGGAGAGAGGCTTCGATGACATGTATTGGGAGAGAAGATTAAGCGTCATTTCGTGTTACTCTGTTACAAGATCATCATAAAAATTGGAGGAAATTGGTGGGTGAAATTTGAAGGGATAAAGTTTTGTGTTTCAAAGTGTGGGGTGAAGTTTTTTGAGAACAGAAAAGAGAAAACTTGAAAAACCTTCCATTTTTGTTGAATTTTTATTCACAAACTGAAGAAAATAGGATATGAACGCTGAAAAATAAAATACAGCTTAACAAAGTGTGCGTACTGTAAAGGAAATAATTATTTATGTCAAAAGAAGAAGTTTTAGAATTTTCTGGTATCGTTACTGAACTCTTACCCAATGCCATGTTCCGTGTAAAACTGGAAAATGATCATGAAATTATTGCCCATACCGCTGGAAGAATGCGAAAAAATCGTATTCGGGTGTTAGCAGGTGATAAAATCATGGTGGAAATGACACCTTATGATTTGACAAAAGGACGCATTACATACCGCTATAAGTAGCTTAATGCGTGGCATGCGTTTTTTTGTAAAAGTCATAATTATATTATTTCTACGATTTTTAACATCCCTTTCGGGTGCTTTTCGTGCGTGAAAAAAGGCGAGGGTTAAAGGGCGCTAGAGTGTTAAAGGACCTTGAAAAACTGTAAAATTAATGCGGGAAAAGGATGAGGAGATCAGGGGTGCTTAAAAGGGGCGCTTAAAGAGGTGAGAGAAAAGCCAATTGTGAAGGGGTGGAAATGGAAAACATAAGAAAGTGGGGAGAAAAACGTTTGGCAGAAACTCTTGCGGAAGAAATTCATTTGGTACTTGCCTCCGCTTCGCCACGGCGTTTGGCGCTCTTAGCGCAAATAGGAATTGATCCGCAGCAGGTTTATGCAAGCGATATTGATGAAACACCAAAATTAAAAGAACATCCCACAAACCTTGCCAAACGTTTGGCAAAAGAAAAAGCGCTGAAAGCCCAAGAAATTTTGCGCTGGTACAGTCAGAATGGTCAAGACGAGTTGTTTGAACAGAAAATGATTATCTTGGCGGCTGATACGGTGGTGGCTGTTGGGCGCACCATTCTGCCTAAACCGCAAGGCGAGGATGAGGCTTATGAATGTTTACGATACCTTTCTGGGCGTTCACACAAGGTCTATGGCGCCGTTTGTGCGCTTAATGAACAGGGAAAAATAACCGTGAAATTGGTTGAAAGTCGTGTCCGTTTTAGACGCTTAACCTCTGCCATGATGAAGGCTTACCTTGCTTCAGGAGAATGGCAAGGGAAAGCGGGAGGATACGCTATCCAAGGAAAAGCAGGGGCTTTTGTTGTCCATATCACGGGTTCTTATTCTAATGTGGTGGGATTGCCTTTGGCTGAAACCGCCGATCTCTTGACCGCTTATCACTATCCACTTTTTACTCACTGGGCTGAAGAAACGCATTAGAAAAACTTTAAGGCAAGATCAATGCAAGGTGAAAAGCAACAAAAAGAGAAAAACAAAAATGAAAAAAAAGGAACAGAAGAAAAGTTAATGAAGAGGCCAATGACAAAGGGGCGCCAAGAAAAAAAAGAGCTAAATTTGCAAAAACAGACCCGTCCGCCGCATCCTTGTCCTATTTGTGGTCAAATGGCACAACAAAACGCTTATCCTTTTTGTTCTACACGATGCCGAGCTATTGATCTTAATCGTTGGCTTTCAGGCGCTTATATTTTACCACCCCCACCGCACAAAAGTGATGATGAAGAATAAAGAAGAGCATTCCTTGGAGAGAATGTTGAGGGATTGTTTGGGTGGGAGATGAAGGGGACATATCTTTCAATGTAAAACAGAACGCCATTGTGTTGCCAAATTATGTTGCCAATTCACGGGCTTGTTTTAGAAACATGTTTCAACGCTCTCCACGCCCATTTCGCGACGGCATCCGTGAAGGGTATAACGATAAAGCTCGGTGACGTATATAATACTTATAGAGCACTCCCTCTTTACGTTTCATAAAAGAGCAAGTGGGCACCATCACACACTCTGCTAGCTCCCAAAGTTGCCGACGGGCCTTAACTTTAAGACGATTCATAAGAGGCATTTTTAGTTTTTTCTTATACAATTTTTGTTTATATGTCAGCCCCACTTATGATGTGCAAGCAAGTGATTTTGATTGATTCAATATGAGAGGGGTTGTAATGAGAAGATCTTATTATATTCGGGGATATGATTTAAATTGAAATAAATGATAATTTTTCATTATAAATCAATGTGTTGTGTTGAATGGAAACCGCGGAATTGTCGTAGAGGAATTATCCCTATGTAATGGATTCAAGAGCTGGATTAACGGCTTGGTTATTGTCGTCATTCGCAGAGACGCAGATTAAGTTCAATCAATAATGAAAGTTTTAATATATATCTAAAACTTAGCATTAGTGGTTTTGTAATTATAAATTTCTTTGTTGTAAGAAGATCGTTAATGCCTTTAGGATATGAGGAAAAATTGATAGTCCAATCAGTATTGCTAACAAAAAGGAAGGGGGCGTGTTTTGGTGCAAAGAGACAGGGCAACAAAAAATCGCTTGTTGGTGCTTTTGCTGGGTAATGGCATGGTGTCATTTGGGGGGTGGATTGATTATATCGTGATTTTGACCGTATCTGTGTTCACTTGGAAAGCAGATCAATATGATGTCGCTTTTATTGGGGCGGCAACATTATTACCTGGTATCGTTCTGTCTAAGCCAATTGGAATGTTGGTAAGTCACCGTTCTATGATCCATTGGTTGCGGGCCTCACTGCTGTTACGGGCACTCTGTACTGTCGGTTTATTGATGGCGACGAGTCTGCAAGGATTTATTATACTGGCAGTTATTCGAGCGACATTCAACAGTCTAGCCATGCCTGCAATTTCCGTTCTTAGTGCAAATTCGGTGCCTGAAAACGGACGGACTCGTTACTATTCTGTGCTTAACATGATCAATAGCGCAGCAAAGATGATAGGACCTGCTTTGGGGAGTACGCTTTCTGCGTTTTTGTCAGATACATATACTTTATTATTTTCTGGTTTTTTGACATTCCTAGGCTTTATGGTGTTTTGTTATCTTGGTGCACAACCTGTCTCATCGCTAAGAATAAAAAAAGCGAACACCAGAAAATTACAGCAGAGGCTTTATGGGACAACTTGGTATGCCTATGTGGGGGTAATATTCATTTATTTTGCTATGGTCTTTATGGTGAATAATCAGTTGCCCGTTATTCTTAGTGCAATGAAAATGAATAAACAGACTCTTGGAATGCTGGTATCTGCTTCAGCGATTGGTAATTTTCTCTATGGGTTTTGGAGTGTGAAACAATCAAAGCATAAACCCCTTACAGGCAAAATATCAGAGTTGTTAATGCCGGCAATGTCAACAATGATTGGTTTTGTCATGATCTCAGTGTGCTTTTTTTACTTGGATTTACTCCGTATTGAAACTTTGTTGCTCTGTTTTTTCCTTATTGGAATGGTTAGTGCTTACTTTTCCATATCTTCTAACGTTTATCTGGTAAGCAATTTCAATGAACAGATTGGATTGGCTTCCGGATGGGTGCAGTCTATACAAAATTTAGCTATGTTGGTGGCGCCCTTTGTTGGAGCGTTTGTTTTAGGTCACACTTCGGCTGGGCAGTTGTTTCTTTTTTCTGGATTAATTGGATTATGCTGTTTATTGGGGATCAGGATGTTTTGGTGAACCGTTCTTTGTTAAGGGGGGCGGAATGAGTTGCTTGTTCACTCAATAATTGTTTTGATTCATTTTCTTAGCTTCAGGGGACATGAAGACAGTGCAACATAGGGGTGCGTCAGTTTTTTTGTAACGCTATAGCGTTAAAATTAGCACGTTATGTGGATTTTCTAAGATTCTGGAAGTTTTTGTTATGTCTGAGTGTTTCTCAGCGCTAAAAGCAAAAAGCCGATTGTAATTCAGTATTTTTGATTCCTGGAATACCAATGCGAGGGTATTCCCACCCAGTTGCGGGAGAAAGTTAAAAGTGCAAGACAAAAATCCGCATTCTAATGATATTTCTATAAGTAAAAAATTTGTTACAGAAAAAATTTCATGGGAATTTCTCAAAAATAATTGGGAAAAAAATTAGGCGTAAGCTTTCAACAAATCCCAAAATATGAAAAAGGCATAAACCGCGTAGAAGCTGGACGTTTGCAGGAAATCGTCAATATATTCGATGTTTATATCTCTTTTTTATCCTATTATGCTTTAAAACACCGTTGTTTGAGGGGGGGGATGTTAGGCGTGGAAAACTTTAGGCGGGGAGATTGACAATTGATGGAGCTTTCTTTGCTTAAGTAAAGGTGGATGATGTGCAAAACGCAATGATTCACCATTTTTTTAGATGATGAGGGTTTTTCTATTTTAGAATTTTTTGAAAAGCTTTTTTAAAGCTGTTTGTGTTGATCGCATTTTTATCGATGGATAATGGATAAGGTGGTGGCGCGTGATCACTTCGATACGTTCCACTTACCTTATTATGCCGTAAACACTGTTCGTTTGAGGGGGGATCTGAAGTCTGTGAGGGAGGAGGCTTTGTTCTGTAGGGGGCTTAGGGCAAGAAGTTGGGGTGTAGAGCATTGTTGATAGAACAGTGTGGGGTGGGCGTTTCATAGGGCTCTGTTCTGTGTAAGTGTAAAAGCGTAAAAGCGTGGAGCCGTAAAAAATGAGCTGGGGTTTAATGCGTGGTGTGTGCTTTTGTCATGGTATGGGGTGAGAAAATGGAGGGGCGTGGATGAAGAGGCGGTGTGTTGAGGGGAGAGGGGGGATGGAATGAAGAGGATGTGAGGAGAGAGGCTTTGTTTTTTACGCCTGATGAAACAGCGTTGTTTGAGGGAGATGAGGTGATCTGAAACTTATACTTTAGGGTATTGGCTCTATTGGCAAAGAATGTTGGGCTTTTGCTTAATCAGAAATCAACCACAAAATTGCCTTTTGTTTTTGGAGTTTGAGTTTTCTAAAATTTTTCAAAAGGGTGTGTTCTTTTTCGCTGTATGTTTCTGATCATGGAGTAGAGCATTTTCTTCTGCTGAAAGTGCTTCTTTTGTAGCAATATCGGCATAAAAAAAGCTTATGGGAACTTCTAGTTTTGGGGCAATTTCGAGTAAATATCCTGCGCTTACACGATTGAAGCCTTTTTCATATTTCTGGATTTGTTGGAAACTAACGCCTAAATGACTTCCTAATTCTTTTTGAGAAAACCCCATTGAAATGCGTCTGTGACGGATTCTTTTGCCTATCGAAATATCGTTGAAATGTGGATTTTAGTTGGCACTTTACCCCCTCCGGTTACGAGCGCCCTCGCATGAGTATTCCGGGAGTAACAAGTACCGAGTCCGAGTTAGCATTTTGCTTTTAGTGCTGAGAAGCACCTGGACATAGCAAAATCTCCCGGAATCCCAAGATACCCGCAAAGCGGGCTCATTTTTACGCTCGGACTTAGGACCTTTAATCCCTCTTGATCGGTGCGTAGACGACCAAAAAACATTTTTCAATTCGTAGAGTAATTTCAGAAGATTGGCAAGAAAAATTAAAAATTTTCTATTCTGTTATGTCGTAAAATAGGGGTATTTGAGGGGGGGGCGTGATATCAGGCATATCAATATAGATGAGGTGATTTTTTTTAAAAGAGTGTGATGAATATTTGAATACTCACTTTTCTTGTTGAGTCTGGTGAAACAGTGTTTTTGAGATGAGGGATCTGAAGTCTGTGAGGGAGGAGGCTTTGTTCTGTAGGGGGCTTAGGGTAAGAAGTTGGGGGGGGGAGAGCATTGTTGATAGAACAGTGTATTTCATAGGGCTCTGTTCTGTGTAAGTGTAAAAGCGTAAAAGCGTGGAGCCGTAAAAAATGAGCTGGGATTTAATGCGTGGTGTGTGCTTTTGTCATGGTATGGGATGAGAAAATGGGGGGGCGTGGATGAAGAGGCTGGGAAGGGAGGAGAGAAAGGAATGGGGAGAGGTTTTTGGGCAAATAGTGTGATGGGGGCGCTTTGTCTTCTGGCTCTATCATTCTTTTCGCACTCGTTGCTTGCTGTTGTTCTTTCTTTCATGTTTTTGTTTTTGCTCTTGTACTCGTTTGGTTCAAAACCCATATTCAGTTTAACACTACAGTTCCTTTATTGTTATCATTTTCAGTGTTTTGTGGGGGGATCCAAGCTTTGGGGCGTGATGAGGTGAAAAAAAGCCTATTGAGGAAGAGAAAAAGGGCAGTGGTGGGGACAAAAGGGGATCCCAGACGGTGTCCAAGAAAGGAAAAAAATGAACCTGGAAAAATATAGCGAACGCATGCAAGGTTTTTTACAGTCAGCACAAAATAACGCTCTTGCTTCTGATCATCAACAATTTATGCCGGAGCATCTGTTGAAAGTGTTGTTAGACGATTCTCAAGGATTGGCGGCATCGCTTATCCAAAAAACAGGGGGGGATCTTACCCTTATTCGAAAGGCGCTGAATGAAGCACTGGATGCTTTGCCAAAAGTGCAGGGAGGAAATGGGCAACTCTATCTCTCGCAGCCGGTGGCAAAAGTCTTCGCGCTCGCTGAGGAACTCGCGCAAAAAGCCGGTGATCAATTTGTTACCGTGGAGCGCATGTTGCAAGCGCTTATGATGGAAAAGTCCGCAAAAACAGCTGATATCCTAACAAATGCGGGGGTAACCCCGCAAGCCCTTAATCAGGCAATTAATGCGTTGCGGAAAGGAAAAACAGCAACAAGCCCCCATGCTGAAGGACAATATGATGCTTTGCAAAAATATGCCCGTGATCTTACAAAAGATGCACGCGAAGGAAAACTCGACCCTGTTATTGGACGGGAAGAGGAAATTCGACGGACCATTCAAGTGCTCTCACGGCGGACGAAAAATAATCCGGTGCTGATTGGGGAACCCGGTGTGGGAAAAACCGCCATTGTGGAAGGATTGGCTCTGCGCATTATCAATGGCGATGTGCCCGAAACTTTGCGCGATAAACAACTCTATGCGCTCGATATGGGCGCCCTTATTGCAGGCGCAAAATATCGCGGAGAATTCGAAGAGCGCCTCAAAGCGGTGCTGGCTGAAGTGCAAGCTGAAAATGGGCAGATCATTTTGTTTATCGATGAATTGCATAATCTCGTTGGGGCTGGAAAATCCGATGGGCCTATGGATGCTTCTAACTTGTTAAAGCCTGCTCTGGCACGCGGAGAACTCCATTGTGTGGGCGCTACAACCCTTGATGAATATCGAAAATATGTCGAAAAAGATGCTGCTCTGGCACGCCGCTTTCAACCTGTCTTTGTGCCGGAACCCTCTTTGGAAGATACAATCTCTATCTTGCGCGGTATTAAGGAAAAATATGAACAACACCACAAAGTGCGCCTCGCAGATAGTGCTTTAATTGCAGCTGCAAAGCTTTCTTCTCGCTATATTACCGATCGTTTCTTGCCGGATAAAGCAATTGATCTTATCGATGAAGCGGCTGCACGGTTGCGCATGCAAGTCGATTCAAAGCCGGAAGAACTTGATGCCCTTGATCGGCGTATTTTACAGCTGAAAATCGAACGCGAAGCTTTGAAAACAGATGTCGAGCCAACAGCAAAAGAACGTTTGAAAAATGTGCAAGAAGAACTCAAAACATTAGAACAACAGTCTGCTGAAATGACAACCGCTTGGCAGGCTGAAAAACAAAAATTAGGGCATGCCGCCGATTTGAAAAAACAACTCGAAGAAGCTCGTAATGGTTTGGCTATTGCACAACGTGATGGTCAATTCCAAAAAGCTGGAGAATTGGCTTATAGTGTCATTCCTGAACTCGAAAAACAATTGACTTTGGCTGAAAATGATGACCAACAAAATCATCTCGTCGAAGAAACCGTGACGGCTGAACATGTGGCGCGCATCGTTTCTCGATGGACTGGAGTTCCAGTGGAGCGTATGCTGGAAGCAGAACGTGAGGCGCTCTTGCGGATGGAAGATGAAATTACAACCCGTGTCGTGGGGCAGGGAGAAGCTGTGCAAGCTGTTGCTCGCGCTGTACGGCGTGCGCGTGCAGGGTTGCAAGATCCCAATCGTCCGCTTGGCTCTTTCATGTTTTTGGGTCCTACCGGTGTGGGAAAAACCGAATTAACCAAAGCACTTGCCGCTTTTCTCTTCCAAGACCCCAATGCCATGTTGCGCATCGATATGTCGGAATATATGGAAAAGCATGCCGGGGCGCGGCTGATTGGGGCCCCTCCTGGATATGTCGGATATGAAGAGGGTGGGGTGCTGACCGAAGCTGTACGTAGAAGACCTTACCAGGTCATTCTATTCGACGAAATTGAAAAAGCACACCCTGATATTTTTAATCTTTTATTGCAAGTGTTGGATGAGGGACGTTTGACCGATAGTCAAGGACGTACCGTCGATTTTCGCAATACCTTGCTGATTATGACTTCTAATCTTGGTGCTGAGTTTTTAACTGCTTTGCCTGAAGGGCAAACTGTTGAGCAGGCAAAAAATGATGTTATGAATGTTGTGAAAGCCGCGTTCCGTCCGGAGTTTTTAAACCGTATTGATGAGATTATTCTCTTTCAAAGGCTGCAACGTCACGATATGGAAGCTATCGTCGATATTCAGATAGAACATTTGCAAAATTTGCTCAATGAACGCAAAATAACTTTGCAAATCGAGCCAGAGGTGAGAAAATTTCTTGCCGATAAGGGCTATGATCCCCTCTATGGTGCACGTCCCCTTAAACGGATTATCCAAAAAGAAATTCAAGATCCTCTCGCAGAGAAAATCTTGTTTGAAGAAATTCACGATGAGACAACGGTGAAAATTACAAAACAAGGAGATCGGTTGGAATTTTTGCCTGAAGATTAAGTTTGGAAAAATTCACGCTATAAAGGGCGGTGGTAATCCTATTATGCGATAAAACACCGCTCTTTGAGGCGAGCTGATTTAGAAAAATTCACGATGAGACAGCGGTGTTTTATTGCAAAGCAAAGGGAGTGGCTGGTGTTTTTGCATGTTAAATGAGCGTTCTCGAATATCGTAGGATTCTTTTACTCCTGATTGTCGTGAAAACTATTTTCTTGCAATGTTATAAGTGAAGTCACAAGCGGGATTGCTTTATTGCTTTATTGCTTTGTGCGTAAAAGCGTTAAAGAGAAATGCCGTTTATCCGCCGTAAAACATTGCTTTTTGAAGGGGTGTGGGGAGCTGATCTGAATTTGACTTAAGGATGTTTCGTTGTTTGATATATTAACAAATAATGTTGATCGTTGCGCTTTTGCCTAATCAGAAATCAACCACAAGATTGCTTTTTGTTTTTTCGCTTCGAGCTCTCTAAAGTTTCTCAACAGAGTGTGTTCTTTTTCGCTATAGGTTTCTTGATTGTGGTGTAAGAGGGTTTCTTTTGTTGAAAGATCTTCTTTTGTGGCAATGTCTGCATAAAAAAAGTTCATAGGAACTTCTAGTTTTTGAGCGATTTCTAGTAAACATTTGGCACTTACACGGTTTAAGCCTTTTTCGTATTTTTGGATTTGTTGGAAACTGACACCTAAATAGTTTCCTAATTCTTTTTGGGAAAGTCCCATGGAAATGCGTCTATGACGGATTCTTTTGCCTATCAAAATGTCGATAAAATGTGGATTTTTAGTTGGCACTTCAAGCCCCCCCTCCGGTTGCGAGCGCCCTCGCATTGGTATTCCGGGAGTTAAAGGTACTGAATCCGAGTCAGCTTTTTGCTTTTAGTGCCAAAGCACCTGGACATAGCAAAATCTCCCGGAATCCCGGGACACCCGCAAAGCGGGTTCATTTTTACGCTCGGATTTAGGACCTTTAATCCCTCTTGATCGGTGCGTAGACGATCAAAATTACACTTTAAGTGATAAAGTAATTTCAGAAAATTGGCAAGAAAAATCAAGAATTTTCTATTCTATTATGCCGTAAAACACCGCTCTTTGAAGGGGTGTGGGGAGCTGGTTTGAATTTGACTTAAGGGGGATATGAATGGAATAATGTTGATCGTTGTGCTGTTGCTTAATCAGAGATTAGCCACAAGATTGCTTTTTGTTTTTTCGCTTCGAGCTCTCTAAAGTTTCTCAACAGAGTGTGTTCTTTTTCGCTATAGGTTTCTTGATTGTGGTGTAAGAGGGTTTCTTTTGTTGAAAGATCTTCTTTTGTGGCAATGTCTGCATAAAAAAAGTTCATAGGAACTTCTAGTTTTTGAGCGATTTCTAGTAAACATTTGGCACTTACACGGTTTAAGCCTTTTTCGTATTTTTGGATTTGTTGGAAACTGACACCTAAATGGCTTCCTAATTCTTTTTGGGAAAGTCCTATTGAAATGCGTCTGTGACGGATTCTTTTACCTATTAAAATGTCGATAAAATGTGGATTTTTAGTTGGCACTTCAAGTCCCCCTCCGGTTGCGAGCGCCCTCGCATTGGTATTCCGGGAGTCTAAAAGTACTGAACTCGAATCAGTTTTTTTGCTTTTAGTGCTGGGAAGCACCTGGACATAGCAAAAACTCCCGGAATTCCGGGATATCCGCAAAGCGGGACAAATTCATGTACGAGTTTTCGGGCTTTTAGCTCCCTATTTGACCGCTGCGTATACGATCAAAAACACAGGTCAATTCATAAGGCAATTTCAGAAAATTGGCAAGAAAAATTAAAATAATATCAAAGACTATAAGATTGGGTACTTTTTAAAAAAGTGCAAAATATGGATTTTTGGTTGGCACTTCAAGCCCCCCGCTGGGGGCGAGCGCCCTCGCATTGGTATTCCGGGAGCCTGAAAGCACTGACCTCGAATCAGCATTTTGCTTTTAGTGCTCATCGCACCTGGACATAGCAAAATCTCCCAGAATCCCGGGATACCCGCAAAGCGGGATAAATTTATGTGTCAAGTCTTCGGGTTTTTAATCCCTATTGATCGTTGCGTAGACGACCAAAATTACACTTTAAGTGATAAAGTAATTTCAGAAGATTAGCAAGAAAAATCAAAAATTTTCTATTCTATTATGCCGTAAAACACTGCTCTTTTAGGGGGAGTGAAGAGCTAGAATATTTGAGGGCAGGGCTTGATTTGTTGAGCCTGATGAAGTGTTGTCGTTTGAGGGGGGGGGGCTGAAGACTGTAAGGGTACTAGGCAAAAAGCTGGGTTCGTTTATAGACTATTGTTTATAGAGCGGTGCGGGGTGGTGAACCTTTCGTTGGTTTCGTTCTGTAAAGATGTAAAAGCGTAAAAACGTATATCCGTAAAAGTGAAGTGGGGGATTTATGGATTTATATATTGTGCGTGTTTTTGGTCACTTTGGGCTTTTGGGGGCGTGGAATGTGGTGCGAGGATTGGGGGGAAGTGTCTTCGTGAATGGAAGTTTAGAGGAAGAGTGCTGTTAAGTTGTTAAGTGTGTGACGGGAGAGAAAAAGGAGGAATGGAGGATGAAGAGAGTGCGCATGGATAAGAGGAGAGTGTGGGTAAGGCGGGTGTTGCAAAGAGATGTGTGATGGATGGCGGCTATCAGAAGATAGAGCTTGATTTGTTGAGCCTGATGACGTGCTGTCGTTTGAGGCGTGGGTGGGTGTAAGCTTTATTTTGTGGGGAAAGTTGCTTTTTGACGTGGGATTGTAGACTAGTGCTGGTTGGGAATTTTCATTTTTTGAGACGTGGGGTGGAGGTCAATGTAATAATATGGAAGATTGTGATCTCATAATTTTTACATTCTTTCTTTTTTTAAAGCAAATAAGCAAGAAAAATTAATATATTACTTGATATTAGAGTAAATGCTTATATCAAGAGGAGTATTTCTTTAAAAATTTTCACTTAATTTATTAAGCGATTTATTAGAATAAAAGACTCTTCTGAAGTTCATATCACCAATTGTATCGAAGGAAGTGTAACTTTAACTGTAGAAAAGTTTAATATCGGATGGTTGGTATGAATTTATTTTTAAAAAAGAGTCCATTAGCTCTTTTTTGCTCTCTCTTTATTTCCAAAGTTGGTGATTATGCTTATGAAGTTGTTTTTATTTTACTGGTCTTAGAATTAACAGATAACACCTTTTTTACAGGTCTTGTGTATTTTTTTCGATTTATCCCTTTTCTCTTTTTTGGCCCTATAGGAGGTTGGTTAGCGGATAATTTTTCTTTGAAGAAAAATATGATCTTAAGTGAAGTTGTGAGATTATTAGCTTCATTGTTTGTTTTTATAACTTATATAACAGGTACGGCACATATCATTGTTCTTATTTTTGCAGCAATATGTACAACGATAGGAAGAAGTATTTTCCAACCAAGTTTTCAAGCTGCTATTCCCAGAATGTTTTCAATAAAAGATCTTACAAAGGCCAATAGCATTGCTCAAATTATCATGGAAACGGCAGCTGTCATTGGCCCTTTGGTTTGTTCCATACTGCTTTTTTTAGCAAATAAATCGGCAGTACTCATTTTTGATTTTTTTACCTATTTTATATCTATTATCGTGTTATTTAATCTCATGAATTTAAATTCAAGCGAGAATAAATCATTCAATTTTATAAAAATTTATCGAGAAACAGCTTCATATCTTAAATATATTTCTACAGAAAATAATAATTTATTTATTACGCTCGTTGGATCGTCGTTTGCTATTCTCTTTACGGGTGCTATTTTAAGATTTTTAATTCCAGCTTTTGTTCTTTTTGTGGGGGGAGAGGAAAGCTTTGTGAGTTATATTTTTTCTCTCATGGCTGTTGGAACTATTGTTGGTGGTTTGTTATATAGTAAAATTATATTAAATATTACATCGTTGAAGCTCATGATATTTTGGCTTCTTTATGGGGTTATTCTGTTTGTTATGCCCTTAGCTGCAGAAATTTATTTAAAATTCCTTCTCGTGTTAGCATTTGTTCTAGGATTTATTGGTGCCTTTGTGGATATTGGTTTAGTCTCAGCTATTCAATTATATTCTCGTCGTGAAGATTTTGGTAAGAGCTTTGGAACCTTTTCAACTTTAGCAAACTCTGCGGAAGCAATGTCTGGCTTTATTGCTGGACTTTTGGCACTCGTGGGATTGTTAAGCTCTTTTTTAGCTATGTCCGCATTAATTATTTCCACCGGAATTATTGGCGTTGTAAAAATTAAGAAAAATAAAGAGTTAACACCCCTTAACACGACAGTCGATGATGACCATTGATATATTTTATATCTCCATGCCGTTTCTTTTTTCTAAAGACGGTTCGCTCATTATCTTATTCATGAGGTAAAAACACAGCTCTTTGAAGGGGGTGATCTGAAACAAATGAGTGGTCAGTGGTGGAAACTTGCGAGGCAAGCATTTGAACTCTTTACAGACCGTTGTTTATAGAGCGGTGTGGGGTGGTGAACCTTTCGTTGGTTTCGTTCTGTAATGATGTAAAAACGTAAAAATGTGAATCTGTAAAAGTGAAGTGGGGGATTTGTGGTTTATATATTGTGCGTGTTTTTGGTCACTTTGGGCTTTTGGGGGCGTGGAATGTGGTGCGAGGATTGGGGGGAAGTGGCTTCGTGAATGGAGGGGAAATGAAGGGTGCTGTGCGTTGGTTTATGTAATGCAACACACTATGAAAGTAAGTATACATATACTATATGTATACTACATGCTTTACATGTGTTTTTTCGTACTTTTAACATATATATTTTGTGTCTTAAACATAAGCTTTGAGTACTATGAGAGATGGTGGTCGTTTTTTTAAACAAGCGAGAAAGTGATTAACTAATGCTTGATAGTAAAGAAATATGTTGTTAAGGCTATTCTTTGAAAGGAGGCTCTTATTTCTGGTGTAGGAGCTTCTCAGAAGAGAATGCAATTAATAGGGGAGTTAAGATGTCAAAATATTTATTTCCGTTACCGCTTGTATTGGTGGCTGGTTGTGCATCTATCAGTAATTATTCATCAAGTTATGTCAGTCCAAATATTACGCAAGATGATATAAAATTAATTGCTAACGATTTTGTCCGTAATCTTAAAAAACCTTTACCGCCCGCTACAACAACACTTATTGTGAAAAAAAATAAAACAGAAGACAACTTTACTCCTGTCTTTATTGATCTCTTGCGACGGAATGGATATAACGTGATCTATACAGATCAACCAAACAAACAGCAAAATGGTGTAATCTTGACTTATCAAATAACGCCAATAAAGATAGGTATCTTGTCTATGGTTTCTTATGATGAGGTTGGAGTAACGCGTTATTATATCCGCACTTATAATCGATGAAACCCCTTTGCCGGTTTGTCTCAAAGAAGTAGATAATGAAGAAATGTGTTTCAGGGGAAGTGTTGGGATTGAATTAATCAATAAAAATTTGCAGATGTGAAAATTACATGTTCAGATGACAATTATTCGTCGTTTCGGTTACAATTTCAGTGTTGTAACGAAGAAAGATGTCGTTTTATCTGTTTGCAATTCTTCATGTTCTGTCTCAGTTATATAGCGCTTTTATCGTTTCTGTCTTATAGAAAATTACTTTCTGTTCTACGGCTCTGTATGCCAATCTAATAGTCAGATCTAAACAATCAAATTCATATGAACTCTTTACAGAAATCTGTTGTTTGAGATTGTTGGAAAGGTGTTTTGTTTTTATCAAATTGTCGCGTGGTGGTTTGGGAGTTTCCTTTGGCTGCGTTCTGTAAAGATGTAAAAGCGTAAAAATGTGAATCTGTAAAATGAAGCGGAGGATTTGTGCTTTGTGTATGCTTTTATTATGGCATGGAATGTGGTCAGAGAACTAGGGGACGCGTTTGTGAATGGAGCGGGGAAAGCTGGGATGAAGAGGGGTGTTAAGTGCGTTTTCTGGAGAAGAGTGTGTGGGGAATATTTGAGGGCAGGGCTTAATCAGTCTTGTCTGATGACACGGTATTATTTGAGGTGTCGTGATAACCATATGAAATAATCAGCAGGGGAATTTGATAGACGAGAAATCAGATTGTTGCAGACCAGTGTTTGCAGAGCGGTGCGGAGTGGTGATGTGGAAATTTTATTTGGCTTACGTTCTGTAAAGATGTAAAAGCGTAAAAACGGTGATCTGTAAAATGATGCGGAGGATTTGTGCTTTGTGTATTGTGCATTTTTTTGTCATGGTATAATGATAAATCCATTGAGCACCCCTATCTTTACGCTTCATAAAAGAGCAAGCCGGCACTATCATTATATTTGTGCTAGCTCGTGGGTGTTGGCTACAGCCCTTGGCACTTGAGACGGTTCATAAGAGCCATTTTATTCCTTTCTTAATCGTTTTTTATCCATACGGGCTCTCCCCTGCTTTTGACGTGCAAGCGAGTGATTTTGATTGATTCAACATGGGAGGGATTTGAAATGAGAGAATCTTACGATATTCGGAACTCTTAATCAGTATCAATAATGCTAAATTATCATTATAAATCAATATATTGTCATGGTATCGAGGGGTGAGAAGGATTGGGGGAAAGTGTCTTCGTGAATGGAGGAGAAAGTTGGGATGAAGAGTGCTGTTGAAGTGCGTTTTCTGGAGAAGAGTGTGTGGGGAATGGCTGTGAACAGATTGCAGAGCTGATGTGTAAAGAGATGTGAAGAGAGAAAAATCGTGGTGGGCGTTTATTTTCTATGCGGAACTTAACAATTATAGTTGCATCTATATTTGTATGGGGGATATCCGTGAAATGGGTGTGAGAAGCATTGAGAGGTGTTTTTTTAGTAAGCGGGTGGAATGAGCAATACAATGAAATCCTATTTAGAGGGGAAATCCTATTTAGAGGGGAAATCCTATTTAGAGGGGAAGCCTATTTAGAGGGGAAATCCTATTTTAGCTCTTGTTGTTTTAGACATTGTGTTTTGTATGAGGGGCATTTTGCAGGAAAAGTGTTTTGAGGGATGTGGCTCCCTTAAAGAAAAACACAAAAATATCAAAAGAAAAATATAAAAACTTGACAAGGTAAATGTAAAAAGGTATCATAATGATACAATCGGAATTGTGCGTTTAAATCAGAAGAGATCTCTTGATAAAATTCTGTGAGAGGGGTGGGGATGTCTTTCCAAGATTTTGGTGTTTGTTATCCTATTTTGAAGTTTGTTATCCTATGATGTCGTAAACCGGTGCCTAAACCGTTTTTTGAGATGTGGTGGTATCAGGCGGCAAGGCTTTAGGCAGAGGGGGATATTGGCAAAGGATGTCGATTGATGCTCTTTTGTCTAATCAGAAATTAACCACAAAATTGCTTTTTGTTTTTTCGGCTGGAGCTCTCTAAAGTTTTTCAAAAGTGCATGTTCTTTTTCGCTGTATGTGTCTTGATCGTGGTGTAAGGCATGTTCTTTTGTGGGAATATCTGCTGTTAAAAGGTCCGCATAAAAAAAGTTCATAGGAACTGCTAGTTTTTTAGCAATTTCGAGCAAACATCCCGCGCTTACACGATTGGAGCCTTTTTCGTATTTCTGGATTTGTTGGAAACTGACACCTAAATGGCTTCCTAACTCTTTTTGAGAAAGTCCCATTGAAATGCGTCTGTGACGGATTCTTTTACCTATTGAAATGTCATTAAAATGTGAATTTTTAGTTTGCACTTCAAGCTCCCCTCCGGTTGCGAGCGCCCTCGCATGAGTATTCCGGGAGTTTGAAAGCACTGAGCTCAGCCAGCCTTTTGCTTTTAGTGCTGACAAGCACTTGGACATAGCAAAAGCTCCCGGAATTCCGGGATACCCGCAAAGCGGGATAAATTTATGTACTGAGCGTTCGGGCTTTCAAATCCCTATTTGACCGTTGCGTGGACGATCAAAAACACAGATCAATTCATAAGGCAATTTCAGAAGATTGGCAAGAAAAATCAAAATAATTTCAAAGACTATAAGATTGGGTACTTTTTAAAAAAGTGCGAAATCTGGATTTTTAGTTTGCACTTCAAGCTCCCCTCCGGTTGCGAGCGCCCTCGCATGAGTATTCCGGGAGGTTGAAAATACTGACACTCGGATCAGCTTTTTGCTTTTAGTGCTGAGAAGCACTTGGACATAGCAAAAACTCCCGGAATTCCGGGATATCCGCAAAGCGGGATAAATTTATGTACCGAGCGTTCGGGTTTTCAACTCCCTATTTGACCGTTGCGTGGACGATCAAAAACACAAGCCTATCAGTAAAGTAGTTTCAGAAGATTGGCAAGAACAATTAAAAGATTTGGAAAATGAGAGCATTTTTTGTATCTTAAAAATTGTCTCGTTATCTTCTTATGCCTTATGCTGTAAAATATTGTCATTTGAGGTAGGCTGAGATGGGGGCATTAGAGGCAAGGATATGCCGTCGAGGGACCTTCAAGCATATCAATTTATACGGTGCTTTTTGTGAGAGTGTCTGGATATTGGAGGGTAGGGGTTATGTCCGTTTCTGGTGAAACAGTATCCTTTGAGGCGTGGTGAGGGGTGTTTTCCAAGTGCAATATACGTGATAAAAGTTGAATTGTTTACAGACTCTTGTTTATCGAGTGGTGGGTTAGTTTGGAAGTTTCGTTTGGCTGATTTCTGTAAAGATGGAAAAGCGTAAAAACGTGAATTCGTAAAATGATGTGGAGAATTTATGCTTTTGTTATGGTATGGAATGTGGTCAGAGGACTAGAGCGCGCGCATTTGTGAATGGAACGGAGATCTGAAGTCAATAAGAGGGATTTGTTGAGTAAGAGGCTGGATTATAGTTTACAAACCGGTGCAGGATGGACGCTTGATCCAGTGAGGAAATCTGTTTTTTGAAGTGGAATTGTCGACCCGTACTTGTAAGAATTTTTGCTCTTTAAGGTGTGGTGATCTGAAATTAGTAGGAGAAGCCGTTAGAGTGAGTAGCTGGGTTGTTGATAGACCCGTGTTGACAGAGCGGTGCGGGGTAGTGATTTGAGCGTTTCGTTTGGCTGATTTCTTTAAAGACGTAAAAGCGTAAAAACGTGTATCTGTAAAATGATGCGGAGGATTTGGGCTTTATGTGGGCTTTTGTCTTTTAGGGGGTGGTCTCATTTTTAATTGTTGATTGCTTGTTAAGTTTTTTTGCTGATTTTCATGTCATTTTTTGTGTTTGAGATTTTGGTTTCTCTTTAGTTGGAAGGAACATGATGATGGTAGATGAACATTGTCTTCCCTTACGTCGAAGAGGGCGGAAAAAAGGGGCTTTGAATAAAACAACAAAGCGATTTAATGAAGCTCTTTTGACAGCGGCGGAGCAGGCTGGATATCACTATGGTGAAGATGGGCTGGTGTCTTATCTGCAATATCATGCGCTGAATAATCCCGTACCGTTTTTTTCGCTGCTGGCAAAAGTCTTGCCTCTCCAGGTGACGGGAGAAGCAGGGGGAGATGTCAAAACAGTTTCACGTATCGAGATTGTACCAGTGAAGCCTAAAAATACCGAACCAGAGAAGCGTGATCCTTCGGCTACTGAGGCTTGTGATATTGGAAAATGTTGAGCTGATGCTTGTTGAGGGTTGAGGGATATCGTCTCTTGAACGGGGGTGCTTTATGCCTGTTTGAGAGCTTATGATTGAAGTTGTGGTGAAGGGCGTGTGCTTTAGGCGTGTGAGCCGTGAAGTTGTTGGGCTTTGGTGGGGGATGTGTGAGGATGTGGACTGGAGGAGGCTTCGGTGCATATGGTGTTTTTGGGGCACATAGCTGTCTGGGGTGGTTTGTGTGAGGGGACAGATGCTTTTATGGCGATGCGTGAGGGGTGCGATACCTGAAAGGTGCGGGGGAGTGCTTGATGATATTTGCTGTTTTGGACCTCTGGTGAAGGTTTGGTCTTTGCTTGTTATCGAAATGGGGGAGATGTCAAAACAGTTTCACGTATCGAGATTATACCAGTGAAGCCTAAAAATACCGAACCAGAGAAGCGTGATCCTTCGGCTACTGAGGCTTGTGATATTGGAAAATGTTGCGCTGATGCTTGTTGAGGGTTGAGGGATATCGTCTCTTGAACGGGGGTGCTTTATGCCTGTTTGAGAGCTTATAATTGAAGTTGTGGTGAAGGGCCGTGTGCTTTAGGCGTGTGAGCCGTGAAGTTGTTGGGCTTTGGTGGGGGATGCGTGAGGATGTGGACTGGAGGAGACTTCGGTGCATATGGTGTTTTTGGGGCACATGGCTGTCTGGGGGGGATGCATGGTTTTTGAGTGTGGTACGTGAAAAATCCGCTTTGATAAGGGATGCGTGAGAACGTGAAATTTAAAAAGTGTGATGCTTTTGCGGACTTTTATGAGGGTGTGCTTTGGGGGGCTTTAGAAGAGGAACTTGGGGCGGATATCGTGCTTTGTGGGGGACAGAGGCGCGGTGTTTGAGGGGCGTGATGGAGAGGCATGCTTAGGGGCGCATATCATGTGTATGTGGGGTGAGGGGAGCCCCATACAAAAAAGTGACATTCATTGAACATGTGCGATAACGAACATGGGATAACATGTGGGATGAAGAAAAGACAAAGTGCTGCTTTGGAGAAGGGTGCTTTTCATTCAATTGCTCTGGGATAAGTAAACTTGGGATAAAAGGGTGTAGCGCAATTATTGCTAAAGGCAATTATTGCTCAAGTATGAAAATTTATAATGACAACTGTTCAGAAAATTTCTCAAAAAATGGAGCAGAAAACGGCTCAAGTAGCTCTTATCCCAAAGCTTATTCCTGTTTTTACTGGAAATGCCGATGTGCGAGCTGCTTGGGGAGGACGCGGTTCTGGAAAAACACGTTCTTTTGCTTTGATGTCGGCCGTGGTGGGATATCGCCATGGAATGGCTGGAGAACGCGGGATTATTCTTTGTGCACGGCAATTTCAAAATTCTCTCAATGAAAGTTCTTTGGAAGAAATTAAACGCGCTATCGAAGCTTATCCTTTTTTACAAGATTATTATGAAATCGGCGATAAATATATTAAGTCAAAAGATGGACGGATCGTCTATGTGTTTGCTGGGCTTGATCGCAATATCGCAAGTATTAAATCAATGGGACGCGTTTTCCTTTGTTGGGTCGATGAAGCTGAGCCCGTGACAGAAAATGCTTGGCAAACACTTATTCCAACTTTGCGCGAAGAAGGAAAAGATTGGAATGCAGAATTATGGGTCACTTGGAACCCGTGCCATGAAAATGCACCCGTGGAAAAACGTTTCCGAAATGTCGATAATCCTCATATCAAAGGGGTGGAAATCAATTGGCGCGATAATCCGCAATTTCCTGAAAAACTCAATCGTGATCGTATGGACGATTTGCAGCAAAGACCAGAACAGTATAACCATATTTGGGAAGGCGAATATCTCCAGGCTATGCAAGGGGCTTATTATCAGAAATGTCTGCTGGAAGCCGAAATGGAAGGGCGGATTACCACTGTTCCACGGGATCCTTTGATGCAGGTGAGAATCTTTTGGGATATCGGGGGAACAGGCGCAAAGGCTGATGCTACCGCATTGTGGGTCGCGCAATTTGTTGGACGGGAAATCCGAGTGCTCGATTATTATGAAGCCCAAGGTCAACCTCTCTCAGAACATGTGGGCTGGGTCTTTCAAAGGGGATATGAAAAGGCTCTTATGGTTTTGCCTCATGATGGCGCAACAAAAGATCGTGTCTATAATGTGAGTTTTGAAAGTGCCCTTCAACAAGCCGGTTTTCAAACCAAAATAATTCCTAACCAAGGAACAGGCGCTGTTAAAATGCGTATCGAAGCCGTAAGGCGGTTGTTTCCTGCTCTATGGTTTAATCGTGAAACGACATCTGCCGGGAGAAAAGCGCTCGCCTGGTATCATGAAAAGCGTGATGAACAGCGCAATATCGGACTAGGCGCTGAACATGATTGGGCAAGCCATGGCGCCGATGCCTTTGGACTGATGTGTGTGGCTTATGAACAACCAAATGCTAGAGCGCAAAAAAAACCTTATCGCTCTTCTCACCATTCTCAAACTTCATGGATGGCTTTTTAATGAATAGTTCTACAAATTCTTCTTTTAATCAAATCGAAACGCTTGAAAATCAAGCTCTCTTTAAAAAACTCGTGGGATGGTATCAGGATGATATTACCCATGTCGAAAAATGGCGAAAAAATGCCCAAGAAGATTACGATTTTTATAATGGGCGGCAATGGAATGAGCAAGACCTTGCTGTCTTGCACGAACAAAACAGACCCGTGATGACTTTTAATCGTATTGCACCTTTAATTAATGCTGTCATCGGGGCTGAGCGCAATAATAAAAGGCAAGTCCAATTTATTCCACGACAAGAAGGCGCTGCCTTTGCAAACCAGATTCTGACAGGAGCAGCCGAATGGTTTCGTGATGAAGCTGACGGGGAATACGAAGATTCCGATGCCTTTCAAGATGCAATTATTTGCGGAATGGGCTGGACAGATACACGCCTTGATTATGAACAAGATCCGCAAGGAAAACCAGTCATTGCGCGGCTGGACCCTATGAAAATGGTGTGGGATGCTAGTGCTGTTAAGTCTAATCTCATTGATGCTCAACGCTTATGGTATATTGATGAAAAACCGCTTGCTGTGGCGCAGGAAATGTTTCCCAATGTTCATTGGAGCGATCTTCATGCTGATTGGGTTAAATATCAGAGCTTTTTACACCCAACCAGCAATGGAATGACACAAAATTATCAAGCAGAGGGAGGGGATCTGCTAGAGGGAGAAGAGGCAAGCTGTTATCAACGTCCTAAAATGGTGACATTGGCGGAATGTCGCTGGTTTGAACGCGAGGTGGTTTATAAAGTCCTTGAGCCTCAAAGTGGAAAATTTATCGATTATTCAGAGCAGGATTTCCAAAATTTAAGTAAAACCTTTCCGCATGTTCAAGCAACAAAATTGACCAGAAAAATTGTCAAACGAGCATTTTTGGGCAGAAAGCTGCTCGAGGCGCCTGATAAGCCCTTGGGGCCACCCAATCAATTGGGATGGGAGTGTATTACCGGTACTTTTGATAAGTTAAGCCGACAATTTTATGGACTGGTCAAGCCAACAAAAGATCCGCAACGGTGGGCAAATAAATATTTTAGTCAAGTGATGCATTTGCTTAATAGCCAATCAAAAGGCGGAGTTATGGCAGAACGCGATGCTTTTGATGATGATCGACAAGCCGTCGAGAGTTGGGCTAGAGCCGATAGCATTACTTGGTTGAAAAGTGGCGCTGTCTCTGGCGGTAGAATCCAGCCTAAACCCGTGGCACAATTTCCGCAAGGATTTTTCCAATTGTTTAATGAAGCAAAAAGCGCTCTCGAACAGGTGACGGGGTTGTCTTCTGAATTTGTTGGGACTCGCGCTGTCAATCAGCCCGGTATTCTTGAACAACAACGACGACAATCGTCACTTAATCTTTTGGCTTCCTTTTTTGATGGGTTGCGTCGATATCGGCAACGACAGGGAAAAATTATTCTCTATCTTATTCAAAATTATCTCTCCGATGGGCGGTTGGTGCGTATTGCTGGGGATGAAAATGCCCAGTATGTGCCGCTGACACGCGAAATGGTGACGAGTTTGGAATATGATATTGTCGTGGATGATGCGCCAACAAGTCTTAATGAAAAAGAGCGTACCTTTGCACTCATCATGCAATTGCTGCCTTTGATGCAAAATTTTGCAACACCTGAAATTATGCTCGATCTCTTACGCTATTCGCCTTTACCCGCTTCACTTATTCATAAAATTGCGATAAAGGCGCAAAACTCTTTTCAAGAAGAGCAAAATGCCTCAACACAGATGGAGAATAATGTGGGGGCAGAGCAGATAATGCAGATGTTGCAGACACTAAAAGCTCAATAATAGGACGCTTTGTCATGCGTGACTTCTGATAAATGCCATATATCATAAATTGCTTATCGATTTTCGTAGTGCATGGGCTCCCTTTTCTTAAAAGACCTGTTTTATAGGGCAGGATTGTTGGGAAAAGCAGGGTGGAGAGGGAGGCTTGCCGTCATGTGGGGTGATGGTGGGAATGGTGGTGCTAAATGATGAGAGAGCATTGGGGGGATAAATGCTCACAGGCTGTTTTATCTGAAAAATTTGATTTTATTGTTTTAAAAAAAGAGAAGGCTAATGTCATGGATCAAGAACACTTAACGCCGGCAGAACAAAACCAATTGAAACAAGATTTTCTGGTCTCAACACAAGAGGGAGAAGATGGTGAAATTGCAAGAGAAGAAAAAACTCTTGAAGATAATTTCCAAGGGCAAATGCATCAACAACAGGACTCTTCGCAAAAGGCTGGAAAAGAGGTTCAAGGGGGAGAAGATGCTCCACCAGATCCACAAAAAGACTTTATGGGCTATATGCAATGGTTGGGAAAAACACTCCAAAAACAAGGGCTTTTACATGAAAAACAACAACCTTCTCTTGGTTTGGAAGCAGAGCAGTTGCATGCATTCTATCAACAGTCTGTTGCCGGTGTTAAACAAAAACATCATGATTTTGATCAAGCAGCTGATTTTATTTATGAAACGCGGGCTAAACAGTTGGCAGCTTGTGCTTCGCTCTATCCCGAGATGGCAGACCCCAAAAATATTGATGCGATAATTGGTGATGAGTTGAAGCAGATCTTGCGCGATTGTGCGCAAAAAAATCAAAACCCCGCTGAAGTGATTTACACGATTGCACAAAAAATTGGCTACACAAATGTTCCCAATAACATGGATGAAAATTTACAGGAAAGACACAATTCTGCGCGTACTCTTGCTGCTTATAACGGCTTGACTCCAAATGGGCCAATTTCTTTGGATATGCTTGATAAAATGTCAGAAGCAGAGTTTAGCGCTTGGGTTGCTGATCCTAAAAATAAAGCCGCTTTTAATCGTTTAATGGGTGGGAGAGAATTTTAAAAAACAAAAATGTGGCAGGAGGTGTTTTCTTGCGGGAATGTTAAGAGGCTTTTAGCGCAGGAGAATGCGGGGGTGTTTTCTTGCGGGAATGTTAAGAGGCTTTTGGCGCAGGAGAATGCGGGGGGGGTTCCTGCGGGAATGTTAAGAGGCTTTTGGCGCAGGGAATGTGGGGGATTTCTCAAAGCGCGGATGTGGTGAGAAGAGCTCTTATAAGGGGGAGGCAGACGCTAACAGAAATTAGATAAAACTCACGAACAACCTATTCACCATCTGAAATGAAATGTGGTGTTTTGAGCGCCCGGCGCTTTGCCGGGTTTTTTTATGTCAAGAAAACTTTTAGAGGATAAAATGACCGTAACTTATATCGGACTTAATGACCCAATGGCAGTGCGCACATGGTCTAAATTACTAAACCAAGAAGTCTCAAAAGCACTTCCAATTGCACCGTTGATTGGAAATGATTCAAATAGTATCGTACAGTTAAAGGATGAAACCACAAAAGCAAGTGGGGATGCTATTAGCTTTGGTTTGCGGGTGCAGTTGCTAGGCGATGGGGTGAGTGAAGGGCAGACATTGGAAGGCAATGAAGAAGCTTTACAGTTTCTCAATGATCGCTTGGCAATTAATGAACTCGTTCATGCCGTGCGTGTCAAAAATGAGGGAACGATTGATCAGCAACGAATTCTCCATGATTTGCGCACCGAGGCAAAAAATGGTTTGGTTGATTGGTATGCAGATCGTCTGAGTATGATGTTCTTCATTCAAGTGTGTGGTTATACCGCAAAAACAATTAACTTTGAAGGACGCACGATTACCCTTAAACCTGTTCATTATGGGTTTAATGCGCCAACGGCACCAACCAATAAACGCGTGGTACGTCCTAAGGATAAAGCAAAAGATGAAGATTTAAAAGAAGGCGATGTTTTTGATCTTAAGCTCATTGATAAAGCTGTTGAACGGGCTAAATTGGCAAATCCTAAAATTAGACCCGTGCGGATTGATGGCGAAAATGTCTATGTGCTTTATCTTCATCCAACCCAAGTGACGCAATTGCGAACCAATACTGATGCGGGGCAATGGCTCGACATTACTAAGGCAATCTATAGTGGAAGTCGTATCAAAAATCCACTCTATGATGGGTCTTTGGGCATGTATAATGGTGTGGTTTTGCGCGAAGCTGAACATATTACTGAAGGAGTCGAGTCTGGGACCGCTAACAAAGCTGTACCAAATGTGCGGCGAGCTGTTTTGCTTGGTGCGCAGAGTGCTGTGATTGCTTTTGGTAAAGATCGAGGAGCAACACGCTATAAATTGGTGGAAGAACTCTTCGACTATGAAAGAGAATTCGGGGTCGCGGCAAAAACCATTATTGGGATGAAAAAAACTTGCTTTACTTTGCCTGGAAGTACGCAAGGGGCTCAGGATTTTGGCACTATTGTTATTCCAACTTATGGAGCGCCCGCTTAAAGCGAACGCTTGCTCACTTCCCCCAACAAGAGGGATCTGTTGGGGGAAAAATTTAAAATGCTTCCAGAAACAAGGACAGGCTTATGACCACTTTATCCACTGATCCCCAAAATCTAAACCTTACACATTCAGACCATTCTAAAACTTTTGCTTATATGGTCGCGCTTATTCAAGATGAAATTGACGATACAACAGCGGAATATTCCCTGCAAATTCAAGATTCAATTTTTACGGCTTTGCGTTTGTGTGAACGCGAACCCTTTTTCTTTAATGAAAAAAGAGAAAGGACGTTTAAAACACAAAGTGGTCAAACATGGTATGGGCAAGAAGAGGGGGTTTTTATTGAAGCAGAAAAGAGTTTGGAGGGCGTCTTTTTAGAAACAAAGGAGGCAACACCAGCAAAGTTGTTCTTTAAGCCCTTGGAAATGTTGCATCAACAATATGGCATGCATCCTGCGCTAGGAACGCCGTTCTTTTATACCTGCCTTGATCAAAAAATAGGACTCTTTCCAACACCAGAACATGTGGAAACCGTAAAGCTCTCGTATGCTCCTGTTCATATTGCCGATGAACAGCTGAAAGAGGATGAGAACCCTTGGTTGATTTATGCTTTTGATCTTATTAAAGCACGGGCAAAATATGAACTTTATAAAAATATTCTTAAAGATCCTGAATATGCCGCCGTTTCTTTCAGAGATTTTCAAGAACAGCTTCAAGCTTTGCGTATTGAAACATCGCGCCGGAAAGGTTCGTCAAAGATTCACCCAATGCGTTTTTAAAAGACTTTTTTCCAAATCGTTTATGGTTGGCGTTGAAGGTGGTTTGGCACTGGTGGCTGGTTTGTCCCTTATGGCTGGATACGCCGTTGGGTGTTGATGGTGAAGGGCTGGTGGATGGCGTTGGGGGCCATTATTGATGGTATCGTTTTTTCGGTGCGTTAAACAACTTGAGGTTGTTTGTTTTGTTGAATTTTATGCCTTTAGAGTTTTAAGAGCTTTTGTGGTTTTTTATCCATAAGCCTTGGTGTTTTGAATGGCACTGAGCTTTTCAAAGATTTTATGGGGGTCTTGATGGCTCTTTTCCCCGTCATTGTAGGGGGGTGATTGCGGGCAGTTGATTTTGGTTTGGCGCTGGTGGATGGCGTTGGGGGCCATTATTGATGGTATCGTTTTTTTGACGCGTTAAACAACTTACGGTTGTTTGTTTTGTTGAATTTTATGCCTTTAGAGTTTTAAGGGCTTTTGTGGTTTTTTTATTAATAAGCCTGGGTGTTTTGAATGGCACTGGGCTCTTCAAAGATTTTATGGGGGTCTTGATGGCTTTTTTCCCAATCGCTGATTATCGACCCGATGTGGCGGATATCAATGGAATTTTTACCGATGAACTTGTTAATGTGCTCCCGGCGGATGGCTCCTATATCCCTATGCCAAGTTTTGAGCCTTTATCAGAGCCTTGTCCCCAGCCAATTTTAGGCACTCTTGCGGTTAAAACAAAAAATGGGGTTTCTATTATTGTCGGGACAAGAGATAAAATCTATTTACTTGATAATACAACAATGAACTGGAAAGATATTAGCCAAAAAGGAAAACCTTATCTGGCTAATGTTGATGCTCCGTGGTCTTTTGCTTTGTTTGGTGATTTGATCATTGCGGTGAATGCCAATAATAAACCACAAGTGATTGATATTAATCATGATAAAACATTTAGAAATTTAGGAGGAAATCCACCACAGGCAGGGATTGTTCGAATCTGGGGAGATTTCGTTTGTTTGATGAAATTAACCGAAAATCCAAGACGGGTTCATTGGTCTGGATTAAATGATGCTGAATTTTGGACCGTGGGGAAAAAAAGTTGTGATTATCAAGATTTTCCTGATGGTGGTTTCGTCCAAGGGGCAACCGAGACAACAAATCCAATTATCTTTATGCGTTCTGCAATCTATGCCGGTTCTTTTATCCCTGGCTCTAAGATTATTTTTAGTTTCCAAAAAATCCACGATAAACGAGGCGCTAAAAATGCTGAATCAATCGTTTGTCGGGGCGATTTAGCATTCTTTGCTGATGAAGGCGGTTTTTATCAAATAACAAATGAGGGACAGATTATACCCATTGGGTTCGAAAAAGTCGATCGAACGATGACCGCAAAATCAAGGAAGGATAATCTGTACACTCTGTCGGCTGCTATCGATGGGGTGTATAATCGTGTTTATTGGATGGTTGATTCTGATGAGAGCCTTCATAAACGTATCTTGCTCATTTATGATTGGGGATTGCAAAAATGGACAAAAGCTCTCGTCGATATCAAAATGATATTGCCTATTTTCTTAGCCGGAACAACCTTGGAAGGTCTTGATTTTGTGACTAAGAATATTGACGATTTGTCCTTTTCTCTTGATAGTAAAGCTTGGAAAAATGAATCGCCTATTCTGGGGGCATTTGATCAACAGGGGAGACTGGGTTCGTTTTCTGGGTGTTCTATGGCTTGTGTCGTGACATCACAAGAAATGGGGCAGACAAATGGCATGATAACACGGGTGAAAAATATTATGCCTCAAGTCAATAGTGGAAAGTTTTATTTGTCCGTGGGGATGCGCTTTCGACAATCTCTTGAAGAGAAAACTGTTTGGTTGCCAGAAAAACAGCCCTCTTATAATACTGGACAAATTCATTGTCGCGCAAGGGCACGGTTTTATCGCTTTAAATTGCGTATTCCTGAAGGGGTAAATTGGACTCATGTTACTGGATTTGATGTGGAATTGACGCGGGCCGGCATGCGATAGGCATGCCCTTTTGTAATACCATGCGATAGGCTCAAAGCCTCTATTATTTAAGAACAAATGCCCCATAGGCTCACAAGCCTTTAGAAATAAAGGTACAATGTGGTGCGTTATGTTTCATGCTTTTCTGCGATAAAGGAAAAATAGGCTGCACCATGGTTTATTTTTATAAAGAAGAAAGTTCCCTCTTTGTTGTGACAAAGGGATGATGGGGCTTTTTTTTCTTTTATTGTGCGGTAAGCATGAAACGCATGAAGTGCGTAGGGGGATGTTATTTGAGGGGAGATGAGTGACAAAGCTAAGAGAGCCAAAATTATGATGCAAGAGAGTCAAGATTTATATTCTGCTTATCTAACAGAGCAGTGGCCATGGGAAAAAATAGCTCCTTATCAAGAGGCTCTCAATGCTGCATTGAAAAAATATGCTCAGCGCTTTCCGGATGATGTTTGTTTGGAGAAAATCGCTGAAGAAATCGCTACAGGACAAGCACAATTGTGGCTGGTCTTAAAAAATAAAATCCAATTTAGTGCTTTTGCAATTACCAAAGTTGAAATAACCCATACGGGAAAAAAATGCGTCGTTCTCGCTGATCTTGCTGGAGAGGGAGGGCTGAAATTGGTCAAATTGATTGATGAAGTCGAAAAATGGGCGCGAACAATCAATGCTGAAGAAATGCACATGTTTGGAAGAACTGGATGGGCGAAAAAGCTCGCTCATCACGGATATTCTCGTAATCTTATTCAATATAGAAAGGTTCTGAACCCATGAGTAGAAAAAAAACACCTCAAGTACAGACAACAACACAAACAAATGCACCACCCGCTTGGGCAGCTGATATTCTTAAACAAGCTAGTGCTGACGCGCTTGGACTTTATAATAAAGGAATTGGCGGAAACGTTTATCAGGGAGAGAGAGTTGCTGGTTTTAGCGATATGACAAAAAATGCGCTAACTGGTTTACAACAAGCGGCAGGGCTCTATAATAATCCAACAGTAACCCAATGGTTGAATGCACCAACCAACAGCGCTACAAATCTTTCCGGTATGGCTAAGGGAAGCTGGATTGGAAGCAATAGCAAATTTAATACTGCATTGCAAAATGCTCTGAATAAAACTTCTGATGCAATTAATCAATCGATGTCTGGAGCAGGACGTTATGGTTCTGGTGCCCATACCGGTGTGCTGGCTGATGAACTAGGCGCTTTGGCAACAAATGCGGCGGTACAGCAATATAATCAAGATATTAATAATATGATGAATGCAAACCAGATGATTGATCGTTCTCAGCAGAATCAAGTTAATGCGGCAAATAGCTATTATCAAGGACAGAGTAACGCTCAAAGCAATGCTTTGAAAGGGGGAATGATTCAAGATATAAACCGTCAAAATGTCTTAGATGCGCAACGCCAAAAATGGTCAGAAAAAGATAATCAAGATTGGAACCGATTGGAACGCTTGTTACAGGTAGGAACACAGGCTGCTGGAAATTACGGAACAACTTCAGGAAAATCTACAACAATACCTTCTGTTACAAAAGATCCCTTGCGTGATGCGCAGCAAGTGCTTGGATTGGTCGGAGGAATTTTAGGGCTTTGTGACGTGAGAGCAAAAGAAAATATTATCCCTGTGGGACAGAAAAACGGATATCCACTTTATACCTTTAATTATAAAGGAAATCCACAACGTTATCAGGGCGTTATGGCGCAAGATGTGTTGCGTGTGAAGCCGGAAGCTGTTTATGTCAATGCGAAAACAAAGTTATTGCATGTTGATTATGACAAAATAGGACTGAAAATGGAAAAAATGAAAATGGAGAAAATCCCGGCATCTAAAAATAAAATTACGGCTTTCTTTTCTTCATTTTTTGCTCGTTTTCCCTTTTTGAAAAACGAGTATCTTCTATGAGTTCGATTTATGATTGGTCAATTGTTGCATCAGAAAATGCTTATGCCGATGAGAGTATAAACTGGGCAGAAGGGCAACCACCAAGCACAGTCAATGATAGTGCTCGCGCTATGATGCAACGCATCAAAGAATATTTGTTGGATAATGGGAGCGTGATTGAAACACAGTTTATTGTCGATATGGAAAACGAGAGAACGTCACTTCGTTTGGCAACAAAGTCTTTTTTGGGGACTTATGTGGATGGTATTGTTGTGCGCTTTAAAGCACAAGGCGTCAATAGAGGAATAACAAATATTTCTTTAAATCAATTGCCGCCAAGACCAACTTATAGAGCAATCCTAGAGGGTATCGTGCCTTTGGGGAGAAGCTCAACAAAGCACGCAAGATGATCATACATTTTTCTTTGATTTCAGGTGGTAAAATCATCATTTTAGGTGGAAAACAGCGTATAATTTTAAAAAATGCCTTGAAAAATTTTTAATGAGGACCTTTTTTCAAAAGCCTTAGCCTTTCAGAAGGTTTCACGAGGTTGCAAGAGAAACGCAAAAAAAACTGCAGAGAGAAAAAATATGCAAATGATTAATGGGCGTTTAGCTTATCAAAAAGGGGAATATAATGGCACTTTTTCCATTTTCTATTGCTGATATTGACGATCCTGAACATATTCGTGTGGTTCTTTATGCCAGCGGAAGAATGGGACATGCTCCTTTGAACGCATTGTTGAAGAAAGCATATGAAGATATTACAAAAATTTCAAAGCGTATGGATGCTTTAGAAAAAAAATTAAATACTCTAGATCTTACCAATGTCAAACAGAAACAAAATGCAAAAGAAGGGAAGCGAGACAGTCTTAGTCATATTGTTAACCGTGACATAACCATGGCAGACGTGAAGATGGGAACATCAGAACTTAAAATAGCTTCATCTTCGGATATGGATCTATCGGTTCCAAAACTTACACCACAGAAGACGCTAGAAATATACAGTAATGCTGATCAAGAGATCGTAATTCAGCCTTCTAGAAATATGTTTCCTTTTTTTAAGAAAAAAAAATATTTTTAGGAAAGTCTATCATGCGTTGTCAGGGTGATGAGGGCACATGTTGAAATCGATTTGAAATCGATGGGCTAGCTTTTAAAACCCACAGAGAAAAATTTTTCCTCAAGCAGAAATCTATGGCAAAAGAAGTTTGTAAAAGATCTGGCAACAACTTGAAAAAGCTGGTGGATAGAGCGTTCTATGGTTTTAAATCTATAAATAATTTGCCGTTTTTACGCTTTTAAAAGAAAAAAATAACTATTCGTCGCAATTTTAATTTGTCAAAAGTTTCTTAAAAAGAAAGCTTTAATTGCCAAAATAGATTAATGTGGGTGAGAATGTGTATAGTTTAGTCTTTTCTTATAAGCAAAAAAATGGTGGATTGTTGGAATAGGCTTGAGGGCTAAAGTTGTGATTGTTTTCTTAGCAGACAGAGGTGTACAAGTGGTTGTTTATTTATCTTGTCTTGTTATGCTGTAAAATACCCCCATTTGAGAGGGGATGATATAAGAAATATTAGGTCTTCCTGACACTTGCGTTTTTAAAGGCGTTCTTGAATATTCAAGAGAGCTTGTTTGTTGCGTTAAGTTTAAGTGAATCACATGCGTGGGAAGCCAAATGAAAGCTGCTAAAATCCAGAATATTGATAAATCAGATTGGGTGAAAAATCTTCGTCTTTTGAAATGGTCAATATAAGTTTATTTGGAATAAGAAAAAAATGCTTTCATATTTCATTATTTATACTTTTGGGGGATAATTTTTATAAATATAATTAAAAAACTTGCAATATTATACGTTTTGTGTATAAATGTTTATTATTGATTTCTTTTGTATTTTATTTAGTTATATCTCTATTCATAAGTCGCGCTTATTTAACGGCGCGGCTTTTTTATTGTCTAACAGCAGGAGGCGCTATGAGATCTGTTAATGAGAAGGTTTCAGATGGTTTTCTCATTATTCTCATAATTGTATTTTGTGATTTCGTTTTGCCGTAAAATCTCTAAATTCTTGTGCGTTTTTTATCTTAATAGGGGGCGCCAAGGCAAAAATGCAGGTGTCTGTTTTGTTTCTTTGCATTGGTTATCACGGAGGCAGTTGAAGAGTAAAAAATCTTTGTTACTCTTTGATGGAGAGTGATATGGGGTGAAGTATAAAATGGAGGCGTACGCAAGGAGAAATTATCATAAATACCTAGAATGTCCCCAAATGCCAATGGATTTCTAACAATGTTTGTTGAGCTTGATCAGAAAATGCGTTCTTTTCTTTGTGTGGAATTTTACCTCAATCATCTCTTATCCCATCTTATCCTGTTGTTGTCACTGCCCTTTGGGAGTGCTGTTATGTAAGGTATGTAAGATTTTATACGTGAAGGGTTTGTGTGTGGTGTATTCTCGAGCCAAGAATTGTCCAGATATCGCCATCAATCTGATTTTCACGAATATGATGTGAGGGATTGGTACGAACGCCTGGTAGAGTAAGTAAACGCAAAGCTCATTGTGTTATAGCTGTTGTTTGGCAAAAGCGTTTTATAAAAGCCGGGACCTCTCTCCAATCCATTGCTGGAAAATTTAGCGTTTTATGGCGTTGTGCGTCTGAGAGAGCCCGTGCTTTTGTTGTTGCTTGTCAAGCAACACCCAATCCTAATGCAGCCGCATGTTTGAAACAAAGGTTAAGGCGGATAAGAGCTCTATTCGCTGTTGCTGCTTTTGTATGCCAAATGGGGCGAAAGTATTGCTTATCTCTGTTTGGGTAATCTCTGAAACAGGCAGACAGCCTAATGGGGGGAGAATGTAAAGCCGCAAGGGAGAAAAACAACGTCCATCTTTATCATCATTCTTTAGTTTGGCTTTACGGCTTTCAAAAGTATCTAAAGCAATGCCCTTTAAATAATGGAGATTGTGCATTGCTGCACGCTTTTGTTTATTGCGTTCTTTAATTGGGGCATGAGCCTTATGCAAAACAGAACGCTATTGGGTTGCACATTACATGGGCTTGTTTTAAAGAGACATGTCTTAAGGCTCTCAAGCCTGTTCACGATGGTGCCCGGTATAACGGTAAAACCTTGTGCACTGCCATCTTTACATTTATGAAGAAGCAAGCTGGCATCATTATACACTTTGCCAGTTCGTGGGTGTGGCACACAGCCCTTGGTGCTAGAGACGGTTCATAAGAGGCATTTTTAGTCCTTTCTTCTCTTATATCGTTTCACTCCGCACACGCATTCCGCTTGTGGTGTGTAAGCAAGAGATTTTGATTGATTCAACATGGAACAAGTTTGGAATGAGAGAATCTTACGTTATGCGGAATTTTCATTCAATAGGTAAAAATAGTTAATTATCATTATAAATCAATGTGTTAACTATAATGGGCGTTTGTTCTGGAGCCTCATGTGAACGCACAAGAGGTTTTTTTGTTCGGCGTGTGATGAACTATTCGGAAGGAGGTGCTTTTGTTCATAAACTCCATGAAATATCGCTTTTTGAGGGATGGTGATAGAAATCACATGCGTGGGAAGTCAAAGAGGGAGTCTAGGAGGAAGGGCGAGGAGATTCTCGTTGAGAGAAGCCGCATTGTTTACAGATCAGTATGGATGAAGAAGCTTCGTCTTTTAAGGTGGTGGGAAAATTATAATCTCTCCTTTTTCATAAAGAGGATGAGAAAAGTTTTTCATAAGAATTTTATACGATAAAAAAGAAGTCTTTTGATATATAGAGTATTGATCTTTTGCCGTTATAACCTGTATTCTGTACACAGATATTCTATCATTTTTTGCTGTAAAAAGCTTCTCCTGGGATGTTAAAGGATACAATCTTTAATGGAAAAAAGAATCCGCGCAAGGCAAAAGGCTTATTTCAAAAGATTATATCGCAAGATTGCTTTTGTTGGCATGATCCTTTTTTGTATCGTGCTTTTGTGTTTTGTTGTTATAAAAATAGTCGGTTATTTTTCTTCTCATAAAGAAATAACACAACAAGCGCCTGTTAAATTGGTTATTCCTGTCTTTGATCTGCGCGTGTATTGCAAGGAAATTTCTGCTTCCGTTATGCCTGATATGAAAAAAGAAGTTTATCAGCGCTGCCTTAATTTAGAAAGTGAAGCCTATTTTGATATTCGTGAAATGTGGGATAAGCTTTCTGATACTGAAAAAAAACAATGTTTGACGATGGTCCGCCCCGGAGATGGAAATTATTTTCTCTTGCGGGACTGTTTCCTCAATGAAAGAGAGAATAAACAAGGCAAAATACGCAATTACTTTTAAGTGTTTACATGGAAAGTTAAAAGACTGCGAAATTGGAAAAGATAAAAATTTCCTGATTGTTATCGTCCTCTATACCAATAAAAGAGTGATTTGTTTGTCTTATTGTGCCGCACTTTCATTTAAACTGTGGCGACATAAAGTATGGATGCTTGCTTGAAGGATTGAAATGTTCGTGCGGGGTGAATATTCGTAGATTTGTTGAGCCGTTCGTTTAAATGAATCACATGCGTGGGGAAGCCAAGGAGAACGCTTTTGACAAAAATTCAGCTTGTTTACACACCAGCGTGGGTTAAGAACCTTCGTCTTTTGAGGGCGGGAGTCAATAGATATGGATAAACATAAATATTTCTTTCTTTGAGAGGCTATAAACATTCAAGGTTATTCCATGCATAAAACGCTGCGCTGGGGGGATATATGCTGGGGTTATAAATCTGCTTGTTTTATAACTATCAGAAAGTGTAAAACGAGGAAATCCATTGTGCCAGTCTTAATTTATAAATGTTAAAGGATAATTTTTTGAACAGAATTTGATTTTTATGAAAGTGTGACATATTGGTCAGTTTTTTCATAAATTGATATTTTTTTGTATTTAAGTATTGGGCTTTTAGGCTCAATTTGTTCTCAATAAAGAGATTTGATTAATTTAAAAATTTCAAGGGCTTAAAATAAAAATTAAGCGTATCGTTGGTCTGTTTTTTTAAGAAGATTGATTTCTTGGTCATTACTAGGTCTTGAATAATACTTCATATTAATCTATCTATAAAAATTAAGGGGTTTTGTGGAGCGGTCGTGGATTATCGCTCGTGGGGGGTTGCTTTAGCGATGAAGAGAGGCTATATTCGTAAATGAAGAGGTTCATGCAGTGACTCGTTGAGATATAAGTGCTTGTGAGTTAAGTGCATGAGGGGGAGACAATATCGGTATTTTTAGGAGCGGTGGTTTTAGGGCAAAAAAAAGAAGCTTCTAATGTCTTCTGGCGTTTTTTTCTTTGTCAGGGGTGTTATGTATGTGTTCTTCTTTTTGTTTTCCACAAGATAATTATTTTTTTTAGTGAAATATGGTTTATTTTAAAAAAAATACTTGGCATTTTACGTGAACATCACTAGGTTTCTGCTGGTTGACAGAGAAATAGGGAATTTTTGATTTACGATTTCCCTGCTGTTTTGTGATTTTCAAAAAAATATATGTTTTTATCATTATCAGTAGGGTTCATTTGAGTGAAATAAATGCGGATAGCTTGATAACCGTATGTTAAACGTGATCAACATTATCAAAAAATGATGCAATGAAGAAGAGTCAATTAAGACATATACTCCAAAAAAAGGGATAAAGATGAGGCCACAACAAAATAGACGGGTACGCGGACGCAATAATAACAATAATAATAATCGTCGCGGTCCTAACCCGTTGTCTCGCAATTATGAAAGTAGCGGTCCGGATGTTAAAATTCGCGGGAATGCTCAGCAAATTGCCGATAAATACATAAGCCTTGCGCGTGATGCACAAGGAGCTGGTGATCGTGTTATGTCGGAGAATTATTTGCAACATGCGGAACACTATTTGCGTATTATTTTAGCGGCTGCTGGGCAAATGTCTCACTCTGCTCGACATGATGAAAAACGGGATGAAAACGAAAATCGTGATGAAAACAATGGGCAAGAATGCGGTGAAATAAATCCTGAAGGTGAAAAAAAAGATGCTGTCGAATGTGATACAGATGTATTACAGATGCAGTTGCAAAAAAATGGTCATGGACAATATGCCAAAGCGCACAATGGGGATGATCGTGAAAATGCTTTAGAAACTCTAGCGGATAAAAAAATTGCTCAAGAGAACTGTCTCTCTGAGGAAAATGTTGAACCTGTCAAAAAAACACGCCGTTCTCCCCGTCGACGTATTGCGCGGACTCAAGACGAATCATCTCTTGAACTTTCACTCGCAACACCAGAAAGCTCGAGTAATGGGGATGCATCAACATCAACAGAAGAAACTTCTTCTTTGCCGGAATTGGGTGAGGGGGTACAGAGAAAAATCCGCCGCCGCCGCGTGGTGAATATTTAAGCAGAGGAAAATATTCAGACCGCAAGAATGCTGTGTCAGCGCTTGTGGTGATGTTGTTGGTGTAAGGGGGGAAAATTGTATATGCTCAAGAATCTTCTTAGGCTTTCTTTGAATTTTTATGAGCAATATCGGAAACTGAACGAGGGGTGTTGACGGAAAAGATTGTTTCTTTGTTGGGGATAGGTGAAGGGATACAGAGAAAAATCCGCCGCCGCGTGGTGAATATTTTTAACCTTATCACATTGATTTATCATAATCATTGTTTTTTATGTTGGGCGAGAGCCCCTAAAACCCTATTCTCTCTTTTCAAATTTGTCCCATATTGAATCAAGCAAAATCATTCGCTTGCACGTTGCAAGCAGAGAGAAGCCTGTGTGGATAAATTTTATAAGAAAGGAATAAAATGGCTCTTATGAAATCTCTCTCTCGTGCCAAAGGGGGGCGTCACACCCACAAGCTGGTAAAGCGTGTGATAATGCCGGCTCGCAGAAAATGTTTAAACCTTCAGAATGCTATGTCAGCGCTTATTGATGTTGGCTTGCTTAATGAGGCGTTGTTGTCGATATTTTTTCTGTTGTTTCAACAGAAAGAATGGAGACAAGTGCACCGGTATGATAATTGTAAATCATAAATTTTGTTTGTCCATCAGGGGTTAAAATTTTCAGTACAATATTGTGCTCTGAGAGGCTTTGCGACAAAATTTGTGTTTTTTCTGGTAGAGAGAGCGTATGATGGATAACGTGTGGGTTTTTGCTGAGAGAGGAAGATCGCTCTGTTTGTTTTGGCGCTGATCCCGTTGTTATCACTTTATAAACAATTATAAATAGTACGGTCAGAATAAGGAAGAGCGTTATTAAAACGGAAATAATCATTAACCCCATAAGTTTTTTTCTCACCCGTTCTACAGCAGGATCTAAGGGGAGATCTTGAGGCAGAGTACTTTGCTCTGTGTGATGGTCTTTTGAAGGGTGCATTCGCTTATTATCTATCATGTCTTCCATTGATTATTTTTTTGAGATCTGATGGGTTTATGCTTTTAAAGTTTTTTGTGCAAGAGATTTGTGGAAGAAGAACGCAGAAGAGAAGGCAATGTTGGTAAAATGTCTTCTTTGTGGACTGTAGACAGCTTGTCCTTTACGTTTTGGCTTTTAAGCAGGAAATTTCCATGGTTTGTTACAGACCAGATCAACTTTACTTCTTGTTGATGTAAATTGGGGTGTACGTTTATACATTGGGCAAAAATTTGTTGTCCATAAAGTGCAAACTTTTTTGTGGACGGTATCATGGCTTGTTCACAGGCTTGAGCCGTTGGGTAGGTTTTAACCATTGTATTGTTTGAATAGCAACTGTTAAAATCATCTGTACATGAAACCAATAAGAGGATAAAAACAAGGGGGTTCATAAATTATTTTCCAAACAACAGGTTGACAGCATAGACTCGAATTTGTCAGCCTAGGGGCTTCTTCATTGTTAAACGTTTTCAAAGTTTTTTAGTTCCCAAGCGCAGTTCCCAAGCGCAGTTCCCAAGCGCAGTTCCCAAGCGCAGTTCCCAAGCGCAGTTCCCAAGCGCAGTTCCCAAGCG
>NZ_JBHILR010000009.1:58714-67246 GCF_042193415.1 Bartonella sp. TT121SHDZB
CAGTTCCCAAGGCAAGGATATCCTATATTGAAGCAAGCAAAATCATTGGTTTGCACATCATAAAAGGGAGAGAGTGGGCGAAAATATTTGAAGAAAAGACTATATGCCTTTTATGAATTCTCTCAAATGTCAAAAGCTGTTGTAACATGAGAAAAATAGTATGATAACGCGCAGCTGCTACTTTGATGAAGTAAAGAGGGGCATGAAGTGGAGAGAGGCATGAGGTAAAGAGGGGCGTGCTTGATGGCTTATACGCTTACAGAGGCTGTTTTGAAATGCGCTTGAACGCGCTGGAAAATATTTTAAAAAAGCGTGAATGAGGGGTACAAGTGTATTCTGTTGTAGGATGTTCTATTGGGAGTAAAAGGATAACCCCATTAAAGAACACGTTAAATAAAAGCATAAAATATGCCATTTCCACGATTTAAAAGATATTGTCGGCAGGCTTTAAGCTCGTAAAGCGGAAAAGTGTTGCCGGATGTTGGCTTTTACCCTTGAAATTTCATATCATTCTCAAATGAAATTATGTACCCATTATGGAAAGTATGCTAAAAGATATGTGTAGTATGCGCACTTTGATCTGGTCTATAAAAGCTAAAACTGCTTGCTCTTAGTCGTTTTAATGTCTGTTTTAAAATATGTAGCGAGCGATAAAGGTTGATGAACAGGAAAGGGAATGGGTTTTATGCTGCTGGCGTTAAGTTCTCATCTTAAAGTTTGGGGACTATAGAGGTGGGTTTAAAGAGGTTGGACAAACTCTTGGTGCTTAATAAAATAGATTAGAACTTTTTTGGAGAATGGAAACTTCCCTTATTGATTGTTGGAAAGGCACTTTTAAGACAAAATATCAAAATAAGTATCAGGAACAGAAAGGCTATAGACAATGCCTTCTTCTGTCAATGTGAACGAAGCCGAACCATTGACGGAAATGGGAACAATTTTTTCAAGAACGGCACTGCCAAAACAGGCTTTTTTATTGTTTGTGAAAGGGACACCGGATTCAAAATTTTCATTCCATGTGATGATAAGGTGCGTTTTGCCATTCAGTTTTGTTTCAATTTCACAGCGTATACAGACACTGCCCTTTTCTTGCGAAAGGGCTCCAAAAGAAAGAGAATTGACAATCAGTTCATGAAAAGCCAAACCAATATGCAAAGCGGCATTGGGAAAAAGATAAGGATCGACACCTTCAAGTGAAAAACGTTCTGTTTCTTTCATTAAATAGCCTAAAGCTTGCGTTTGGACCAATTCGCGAAATTGAGCACCACGCCAATCGGAATCGGTGATCAGATCTTGAGAATGAGAAAGAGAATGAAGACGACCTTGAAATTTGCGTAAGAAAACCTGAAGAGATTCAGTATAGCGTGCCGTTTGGCTGGCAATACTTTGAATGATCGCTAAAAGATTTTTAGAACGGTGGCTTACTTCTCGAAGGAGAATTTTAAGCACTTGTTCACGGCGGCGTAAGCCCGAAATATTAACACCAGTGGTGATAATACCGATAATGTCTCCGTTATCATTGCGGTGGCAGTCAACAGAAAATTTGTACCAAATCTCTTGTTTATTCGTATCTTCAAAACGTGCTTCGACGGTTTGCATTTTGCCACTGGCTAAAACTTGCAGTTTGATGGTTTCCATATTGTCTGCAAGGTCAAGCGAAAAAAAGTCGCTGTCACGACACCCAACCCGCCATTTATTGTGCAAATGGTGTGGCAAGTTTTCAGCCCATAAATAAACCAAATTTGTTGCCTGATAGAGAACACAAATATCAGCACCACGAATCGCTTGCATGAGCGCGCTTATATGAGATCTGTCCATGGGAGGCTTTGAAAGAGGCGTAACGATCATAATTTTAAGATGTTACTCTGTTCTAAGCCGCTTTAGAAGCATTCTCTTGAAAAAATAAAGCTTGGGAAATAAGCGCTTTTACCATATCAGGGTTAAAAGGTTTGGTCACTAAAAAAGTCGGTTCTGGACGTTCGCCTGTGAGAAGCCTTTCGGGAAAAGCCGTGATGAAAATCACCGGTATACGATCATTTTTCAAAATCTCGTTGACCGCATCAATGCCTGAACTGTTATCGGCTAATTGAATATCAGCCAAAATTAAACGTGGCTTTTTCTTATGATACATGATGACAGCTTCATCACGCGTGCGCGCTATTCCTACAACATGGTGACCTAAGCTTTCTACCATTTGTTCAATATCAAGCGCAATAAGAGGCTCATCTTCAATAATCATCACTTCAGTGGCAATTTGTTGAGAAATGTCAAAAGATGCTTGGTTGAGAAGCTTGCGAAATTCTTTCGTATCCAGATTCATGATTTCGCTAGCTTCTTGTTCATGAAATCCTTCAACGGCAATGAGCAAAAATGCTTGGCGTGCACGGGGCGTGAGATAGGATAATTTGGCACTGGTTTTTTGTTCAAGACCAAATTGAGGCAGGGGTTCTGGGATGTTCGGTGTGGTTTGGTCAAAAAGATGGCAAAAAAGCCAATAGGTACCAATTCGGTCAGTGGAAGCTTTGGGAAAAATGGAGATGTCGGCAATGAGTGCTTCCAACATCGCTGATACATAAGCATCGCCAGAGGATTGGCTACCAGTGACAGAGCGGGCAAAACGCCGGAGATAGGGAAGATGCGGTGCAATGCGTGTTGATAATGACATAATTTATAACTCCTTTGACCTTGCAAGCATTTTGTTGGTTGAAACCCTCAACCGATAAAAAAGTTCCTTGATTTGTATGGAACTTTTTACCGACAGCCATATTTACAACCATAAGGCGAAAAAATTCTTCGCGGTGCTATCAATATTATATGGATTAGGGGGATGAAAAATGAACGACCGTGATGAAAAAAATCTCACTAGGCAATTTACAGTTGGAGATGATCTGCTCGGGGTCAATAGTGAAATAGCACGGAAATTACGCCAGTTTTACATGGAAATTCAGGAAGAAGCACTGCCACGGTGTTTGCTCGAGCTTTTAGAAAGATTGGAGCGCGCAGAGCAATTTGACTTAAGCAATGTGGAAAAGGTTTGATCCTTTATGTCAAAGTGCACAAAAAACTTTAAACAAGAACTCCTTTCTGTGTTGCCTGCTTTACGCGCTTTTGCTGTTTCTTTAAGTGGCAAACATGATAAAGCCGAAGATTTGGTTCAAGATACTGTTATGAAGGCATGGGCTAAGCAAGACAGTTTTGAGATGGGAACTAATCTTAAAGCTTGGCTTTTTACCATTTTGCGCAATGAGTTTTATAGTCAAATGCGCAAAAAGGGAAGGGAAGTGCAAGATACCGATGGCGTGTTTACCCAAAATGTTGCTGTGCATCCTGCGCAATATGGATCGCTTGATTTGCAAGATTTTAAAAAAGCCTTAAATCTGCTTTCTGCTGATCAAAGAGAAGCCATTATTCTCATTGGTGCATCGGGATTTTCTTATGAAGATGCTGCGGCTATTTGTGGTTGTGCTGTTGGAACCATTAAAAGCCGTGTGAGCAGGGCGCGTAATCGATTACAAGAACTTCTTGAGGTGGATGGTGAGTCTGATTATGGTCCTGATTCTTATTCCGCTGGAAGTACATTGTGTTCATTTAACGGCTAAAAAAGCATAATAATTATGATGGATAGCCTTGTTTTTTTTATTCCCGTTATAGCTATTACAGTAAAGTCAGTATCTGAGGAAATTCAGAAGTTTGGCGTGTATCCTTAAAAACACAAGAAAAGCCCGTATAAAATTTTCTCACGGGCTTTGGGTTTTATGTTCCATAAGGTTGCCTTCCTTTGTGCTGAAAAATGACGACTTTCAAGTTCGCCACTGGAAATTCTATGACAACAAAGACAAATTTGCTGCCTCAAATGCCTTCTTCTCATGCAACGATATCACGCTGGCGGTGGGGGGCGATTGTTGTTTCTCTTGTGATGGCTCTTTTGGCATCGGTTTTTATTATGTTGCTTTCAAATGCCGTTGATCGAGAAGTCGCACAGTTGAATACAAGTTCAGAATTGCGCGAACAGGCTGATTTGGTCCTTATTAGCCTGATTGATATGGCTGTTGCTGATCGCAGCTATGCAAAAACGCGCAAGGCGGAAGATAAAATACGTTTTGAAAATGCAGAGCGGGAGTTGGGAGATATTCTCGACTATATCGCACTTATTGTTTATGCGCATCCGCAGTGGGATGAGTGGTTTAGGGCTTTTAAAAAGGAAGTCGAAGCAAGACAAGCTTTTATGAATGCCCATATGCATGCTCTTGATACAGTTCCTGAGCCATCTTCTCAACCTTCCGTCTCTTTAGATGTCTCCAAAATTCCCGTGGCACGCTTAGCGCAATTGATGACAAGTTTTATTAATGGGGATGATGTGGTGCGCCAAAAACAGCGTGAGGGTATCGCATTGATGCGGGCGGCTTTGACATTGGCGGCTATTGTTTCCGTTGTGAGTACCTTTATTTCTGCCTATTTTGTGATTAATCGTTTTCATCGTGATGTACGTTCTTTAAAATTGTATCAATTGCTGCTTCATAGCGAAAATATCGCTCTGGAAGCCCGCGTGAAAGAACGAACACAAGAATTAGAAAAAGCACGCAATCACGCCGAAAAAGAACGCCAACGGGTTGAAATATTGTTGCAGGATGCAAGCCATCGCATTGGCAATTCTCTTGGGACGGTGTCTTCTTTGCTGGGGCTTCAGTTAAGTCGGAGTAAAAATGAAGAAGTCCGTACTGTTCTAGGGGCTGCACGTGATCGTATTCAGACAATTTCTACAGCACATCGTCGTTTGCGTTTAAGTGATGATATGGAAACGACACTATTGGCAGAGTTTCTCAGTTCTGTTGTGCATGATGTCGAATTGGCGGTCCCTTTTGAATTGCGTGAAAACATTACCATTCACACCAACTTTAAAGAGTGTCGTCTGTCTTCAAGAGATGCAACAACACTTGGAATTATCCTTGGCGAGTTGCTAACCAATTCCTTAAAACATGCCTTTCCTGATCAACGGTCGGGCCATATTTATATTTCCTTTGGTCCCCAGAACGATGGACAATTGATGCTTATTGTAGAAGATGATGGCGTGGGGATGAAGAGCCAAACTTTAAAACAAAAGACAGGACTTGGTCGTGTAGTTGTGGAACAGCTTTGTATGCAATTTGGTGAAAAACCTCTGTTTGAAACTTCGGCTTTAGGAGGCACAAAAATTGTCATTCCTTTGCCAAAACTTAGCACGAGTAGTTCAAAAAAAATCTCTGACTGATTTTTTAAAATGGTCAATTTTCTCTTTGCCAATGGTAAGCTGCTTTTCATTCATCGTGAATGTATGGAGAGGGCACTTTTTCACAAGAAGGAGGATAAAATACGGCTTCATAGCGCGAACACATCACTCTTTAATATTTACATTATCGATTGTCTTCAAGAGAAGCACCTTTGCTTCTTTATCTTTTGGTGTAATGTTTGATTTTCTCTCTTGTTGTTTTTTTGCTTTGTTGATTCCAATGATCGGCTTTCAAAATTCTCCTTGTCTGAGAGCTTTGAAGTGCTTAAGTTAGCTTTTAAATTTATTTTGAATAAGAACTTCTTTGAGCCAATAATACTTATATTCGTAAGCTCTATTGCTTTGCAAAAAATTGTTTTTTCAAGTTTTGTTATTTTTTGTAAGGGCTGTTAAAATTTTAAATATAGGGTGTTTTTGTAAGCTTGTGGGAGAAATATTTTTAAGGTAAAACGTGCTTGTAAAAAACTCATGCCCTCCCTCCTTCAGGGCTTTAAACAGCATCAGTGCTCAACCAGTGGAATCTGTGCAACAAGAAGTCGGGTTGTTTATAGAATGATATGGGTTTTAGAATCTTCGTTCTTTAGAAAAACTCACCTTTGATTTGAGATTTTATGGCATGGAAAACAAAGGGATTTTTATCGTTTTGATAAAATAAACAAAAAGCGTTAGCCTTTTGGGGTTCCATATTTTGCACTTTTCTGTTGTGCGTAAACCTGAAAAAGGGAGGGTGTTTTATTTTTAATCCTTATTATGCTGCTTTGGGTGGTGCATCTTTCGGCGTATCCTTTACAGATATTAAAGTGTGGAAATCTCTTTGAGAAAAGTTAAGCGCTCAAGCATATTTTTGAGATGTTTGAAGTCATAAAAATGCAGATGCTTTTATGCTTTAAGTCTCTTCGGAGGGTGCTATCGGGCTGTTGATCAAAGAATCAATATTGTTTTTTTCTTGTAGGAATGTTTGTAGATCTTGATTGGTTAAGGCTTTGCTATCTGGTATACGGATGCGCATGGGATCAACCTTGACGCCATTGACAATGATTTCAAAATGACAATGAGGACCAGTTGCCATTCCTGTTGATCCAACATACCCAATAATTTGTCCTTGTCGTACTTTCACGCCTGGTTTGATGTCTGGTGCATAACGGCTTTGGTGTGAATAACTGCTGACATATCCATTGGCATGTTGAATTTCCGTATGGTTTCCATAGCCGCCTGTTACGCCTACTCTTGTGACAATACCATCTCCTACAGCAATAATGGGCGATCCTTTAGGAGCAATCCAATCGACACCCGTATGCATGCGAATATAGCCTAAAATAGGATGTTTGCGTGGACCAAAGGGGGAGCCAAAAATGCCATTTGGTGTGGGTTTGCGCAGCAAGAAAGGCTTTGAACTCTTCCCTTCAGAATCATAATAATCAACGCTTCCATCTTTTAATTGATAACGGTAATATTTATAAGTTGTGTTGCCAAAAGTTGCACTAATATAACGAATTTCTGGATCAGCGTTCTTGGAGGGTTCTTTGGCTTTCAAGTTCTTTTTGCCGTTTTGGGTTTCTTTATCGCTTTGTGGTATGGCATAAAATATTTCAATCTGATCATTGGGGGTTATCTGGCTTTTCATATCAATGTTGGTGGCAAGCAGACGAATAAGACGATGAGAGAGAGATTGTGATATATTATGACTGAGCAAAGCACTATAGAGTGCATCATAAGCTGTTGGTAATTGCGCGCTATTGATATAAGAATGCGGAATACCATTTTGAAAAGCCGTTTTAAGTGCTTTAGACATTTTAGGCTCTGTGCTTTCAATGAATTGACCTTTATCATTCAGAGCAATGGTGAGAACATGATGCATCCCTTGATAAATGCTTGCACGGACGAGATGATCTTTTTCGCCAGCTTGTGTCACGATACCAATGCGTAAAAGACTTCCCTCTTTAAGGGTATCGGAAAGGCTCATTTTTTCTAGTGTTTTTACAACCTGTTCAATTTGCTCTTTTGTATAACTGGTTTTTTTGAAAGCATCGGCTATCGTTTGTTTTTTACGAATAGGAATAATATCTTCAACATAGTTTTTCGTCAGATCGATACGGTGACTTTGAGGAGAAACGGTTACATTTTCTTGGACGATTCGAACTTCAGGGGATTCTGTGCCTTGGGAAGGGGAGGATACATCTTCTAATTTTAAAGGATCAATCAATGTGAGAACTGAAAGAAGTTCGGAGCTCTTTTCTAAAGTAAATCCAGCTTTTTGTACTTCTTGTTGTGCTTCTTCATCTGTCAATGTATCGCTGTCATCAAAATCCAATTGATCTATCTTAAAATCATAGCTGCGTAAGGTGATTTTTGTTTCGACCTTTGCTCCATAAATCTGTCCAGAATCTTGTAGTTTAGCGCTTTGATTTGTCGAATCATTAGCAAGAATGCTTAAAGAATCAAATTTGGGATAGCTATATTTCTGGGGGCGCTTTTCGGCTAAAGCCATACGAATCCATTCAAAATGTTGTGTTTGAATGACCTTTTCATCACCTTTTTTTTGTAGAATCGATAATTCAAATTGACGTTTTCTGTCAAAGCTTTGCCGTGCATGGGTGGGAGAAATACGATCACCTTTATAGCCATTGGCCTCAGGGTCTTGTGATTCTGATAGGTTTTCTTGTGTAAACCATTGTGGAGGGGTTACCAATCGCTGTTGTTCATCAAGAGCCGTAAAAAGTGCAATCCCCATAAGAATGCAGGAAGTGATTCCTGTCAAAATGGTTCCCGTAAGCCAACGAGCAGAGACCTGTCGGCGCGCAGGCCGCAAGCGCTTAATGACAAGAGCAGGGTCTTGTCCAGGATCGTTTTTTTGTTGTTCGTTATCCCACATAGATTTATAAGAGTACTTTTCAATATTAAATAAAGAAAGCTAGATAGATAGCTTAGCATGCTTCTACAGGAATTTGATTCTTTTTACAAATTACAGATCATGCGATTCTCTTTATACAGCAATGTCTTTATAAATCGTATCTGCGCAGAAAATTTTCCTTAATTAAAGTAGCATAAAACAAGCGTTATTGTGATTAACTCATTCCTAGGCAACTTCCTATTTTTATGCATTGTAATGGGGTGCTATATTTTACTTTAAAGGCGCCATGCTCTCTTTGAACTCCTTGCTGTTTTCATGTTTTATTTTTATGAAGGCAGATTTTTCCAATAAAATCTTGAAATAGGATTTTTTGTTACAAAATTTTATTGGTAATGTTTGGGGCATTTTATTTAAA
>NZ_JBHILR010000041.1:0-1162 GCF_042193415.1 Bartonella sp. TT121SHDZB
TTTATTCAATGATCTTAGAGACGATACCGGCACCAACAGTACGACCACCTTCACGAATAGCAAAGCGAAGTTTCTCTTCCATCGCTATCGGAACGATCAACGAAACATCCATGGCAACATTGTCACCGGGCATAACCATTTCCGTTCCTTCTGGAAGCGTAACAATCCCTGTAACATCCGTTGTACGGAAGTAAAACTGAGGACGATAATTCGTAAAAAAGGGCGTATGACGTCCTCCTTCATCTTTCGTCAAGATGTAAGCCTCTGCTTTAAACCGTGTATGAGGCGTAACAGATCCGGGCTTCGCCAATACTTGACCACGCTCAATCCCTTCACGATCAACTCCACGTAGTAATGCTCCAATATTATCACCCGCCTGACCTTGATCCAAAAGCTTGCGGAACATTTCAACGCCCGTAACCGTTGTCTTAGACGTTGGACGAATACCGATAATCTCGATTTCCTCTCCAACTTTTATAACACCACGCTCAACACGACCCGTAACAACCGTTCCACGACCCGAAATCGAAAATACATCCTCTATCGGCATCAAAAATGGTTGATCAACAGGACGTTCAGGGGTTGGAATATAATTGTCAACTTCACTCATTAAAAGACGAACGGCATCTTCACCAATGCTCTTATCCTTATCTTCAAGGGCTGCCAACGCAGAACCCTTAACAATTGGGATATCATCGCCCGGGAAATCATACTTGGATAAAAGCTCCCGAACCTCAAGCTCTACAAGCTCCAAAAGTTCTGCATCATCAACTTGATCAACTTTATTAAGAAAAACAACAATTGCTGGAACACCAACCTGACGTGCAAGCAAAATATGCTCACGTGTCTGAGGCATTGGGCCATCAGCTGCTGAAACAACCAAAATAGCACCATCCATCTGTGCCGCCCCTGTGATCATGTTTTTCACATAATCAGCGTGTCCTGGACAATCAACGTGCGCATAGTGACGATTTTCCGTTTCATACTCAACGTGGGCTGTAGAAATAGTAATTCCACGTGCGCGTTCCTCCGGGGCAGCATCAATTTGGTCATAGGCTTTAAATTCACCAAAATACTTCGTAATCGCTGCTGTCAACGAGGTCTTCCCATGATCAACGTGACCAATCGTACCAATATTAACATGCGGTTTCGTTCGTTCAAA
>NZ_JBHILR010000042.1:0-1137 GCF_042193415.1 Bartonella sp. TT121SHDZB
GTCAATTTCAGTGAAAAGTTGCGTGAAGATAGTGAAGTTCATGGCATTCCTCGTTAACGAATCTTCAATTTTTTATTATTTTAAAACACAGATATATGCTATGCACTTCATTGGTATTTACACAGTTTGTCCAAGTATTCCCACCGAGATTATTTTGGATTTGGTGAAACTTTTGTGTGTTCTTCCAGATTGTTGAGACATGTACAATATTTATAAATATAGAGAAAACAAATGTTATAAAGAATTTGGGTTAATTAAACCGTATGCGAGGCATATCCTTATGTCCTGGATGAACTATGTTTCCATAAAGTTTGCGTTTTTGTATATCGATAAGAGCCTCTTCGTTATTGCTTAAATTTCTGATCATTTGTAATTTTACAGATTCGTTGTGGAGCATGGCTAACATGGTCTTTATGTGTACTTGCAACTTTGAGACCTCTGATAAATCCTTTGTTTTATCTATATTATTTAAGAAACGCGCAATTTGTGTAAAACGTTTCTGTGCATCCTGAAAAGCTTGCAAGCTTATGGCTTTAGCAACAATCCCACTATATTGGAGACGTGCGTTAATTATTGTACGCATTTGGTTGTTTGACCAGACGTCATATCTTTTCTCTTTTGTAAGAATTGAGTTAATAAGCCATTGAAGTCTCAAAAACATTGGATCACTTTGATCATTGCGGTTGTATCGCATTTTAGGAACTGGGTAGATAAGCTGCGGATCTTGAAAAAAATAGCGCATATCATTTTTTTGTAGTACGCCATTAACTACTCTATTACCCCTTAAAAAATAAGAGATGTAGCTCTCTTTGTCTTCTTGCTTTTTTTGCACTTCCAACTGTTCTTTTAATAATTCTATAACCTCCAAATGTTCTTTCGTTTGAGGTAGTGAAGAAGACTTCCTTTTAAGTACATATGGATTTGGAGAATGCCCCCATTTAAAATCGAATGATGCCAGAGCTAAATTGGGCATTATCAAGGATATAGCCATTCCTGTTATAATAAAGATCTTTTTCATATGTTTGCTCGCTTGATTTCGGCAGGGATTGTTTTATTAACCGGTATGCGGTTCCTATCACTTGGTTGCTTTAGTTTTGGTGCTAACGCACAAGCAGACAAAAGATTCATAATTAAAAT